>JAGHSL010000444.1 GCA_018065885.1 Candidatus Limimorpha equi | reverse complement strand
CACGGCAGCAAGCGTGATTGGCAGCGACACCATCGGACGCCCAATCATCCGAATTCCATTGAGCGAGAATTTGGGCAACTACATCATGAATCTCGACAGTTCCGCTTATTTTTCTCCCGATGATTTCAAAACGCATTTCCCTGGCTTATATGTCATCACGGAAAGTGTCAACGAAATCGGTTCCATCTGCTATATCAGCTTGACCAACAACACTTATTCGCAATTGCAGCTTTATTATCATGAGGCCGATAATCCGGACAAGGCCATGCGTTACGATTTCTATGTCACCACAAACGATGTCTTTTTCAACCGTTACATCCATGACTACACGCAAGGCGATGTAAACTTCATTGCCCAAGTGCTGAACGGCAATACTGCATTAGGGCAACAGACTGTATACACGCAAGCTATGGGTGGCGTGAAAACCTTTCTCAAGTTCCCCGACATCGAACATTGGACCGACACTTTAGAAAACAGCCATATTGTCATCAACGATGCAAAACTTATCGTTCCCGTCGATTCACTTTATGCCGACACGAATATCTTTTTGGCACCAAGTAGCCTTTTCCTCGTCGGGCTGAATCAAGATGGCTCCACATACGTGCTTCCCGACAATTTCGAAGGCAGTAACTATTGGGGAGGCACCTATTCTAACAAGACAAAAACCTATACTTTCCGTATTTCGGAGTATTTGGCCGACATCGTCAAGGGCACGAAACCGAACACGGGTCTCTATTTGGGCGTTAACGAAGCATCCTACGGTGCAGCACGCCTAATTGTAGCCGGCCCAGAATCCTCACAGAAAAACAAACTGCACTTGGAAGTCACTTATTCTCTTGTTGGAGAATGATTCATATTGAATTTAATCTTTACAAATAACACAAAACAATGAAGAAAATTATTTTAGCGGCATTGGTTCTCATCGGACTGACTTGCCAGGCACAAAATGCAACGGAAAAGGAAACCATCATCGTCATCAAGACGAACTATGGAACCATAAAGGCAAAACTTTACAACGATACGCCCCTGCATCGCGACAACTTCATCAAATTGGTCAACGAAGGCTGGTACAACAATTCGCCATTTCACCGCATCATCAAGAATTTCATGATTCAAGGCGGACAGAATGCCGATGGCCGTTTGGACCCGGGCTATAAGGTTCCAGCCGAAATCAAGAGCAACCACTTCCACAAGAAAGGCGCTTTATGTGCAGCCCGCCAGCCCGACCAAGTCAACCCGAAAAAGGCTTCCAGCGGTTCGCAGTTCTACATTGTACAAGGTCAGAAATACGATGACCAGACCCTCGACATGTACGAAAACCGCATGGGCAAAGTGATTGGTGCCAAGCAACGTCAGGCATACAAAACCGTAGGCGGCACCCCACATTTGGACGGCGACTACACCGTTTTCGGCGAAGTGATTGAAGGCATGGACGTCGTTGATAAGATTGCCACCGTAAAGACTGGCCGAATGGATGCTCCAATCGAAGCCGTCACTATGACCATTGAAATTGAAAAGTAATTGTTGGTTATCGGTTATCAGTTATCAGTTTACAGTTTTTCAAAAGTCAAAAACAGTCTAATTGTCAAATTGTCTAAAAATCCACTTGTCAATCTTTAAATCTTAAATCCTTGAATCTTTAAACCCATTTGTCCACAAGTCAAATAGTCGATCATGAAAGAAAAGATAGAACAGATATTAAACGAAGTGCGGAATTTCAATGCCGAAAACAAGGATGAATTGGAAAACTTCCGCATCACTTATTTGAGCAAAAAAGGTGTCATTCCAGCCTTGTTTGCCGATTTCAAGAACGTGTCTCCCGAACTCCGCAAGGAAATGGGAATGCGCCTTAACGAATTGAAAAACACCGTTCAGGAAAAGGTTGAAGAACAACTCCAAAAGTTTGAATCACAGCACAGTTCGGAAGCTGGCTTCGATATGAGTATGCCTGCCAACGAAATGAAAGGTGCCCGTCACCCGCTGTCAATCGTGCGCCGCGACATCAACGAAATCTTCGAACACCTCGGCTTCACCATCGCCGATGGTCCCGAAGTGGAAGACGATTTCCATGTTTTCTCGGCCCTGAATTTCCCGCCCGACCATCCGGCACGCGACATGCAGGACACCTTCTTTATTAATAAGGCACCCGATGTATTGCTCCGCACCCACACTTCAAGCATTCAGGTCCGCGTAATGGAACAAGGCAAACTGCCTATCCGCATCATCGCCCCTGGCCGAGTGTTCCGCAACGAAGCCATCTCGGCACGCGCCCACTGCATTTTCCACCAGATTGAAGGTCTTTACATTGATGAAAACGTTTCATTTGCCGATTTAAAGCAGACCCTTTACCATTTCGTGCAGGAATTTTTCGGCGAAGGCACCAAGGTGCGTTTCCGTCCATCTTATTTCCCATTCACCGAAACTTCGGCTGAAATGGATATTTCGTGCAACATTTGCGGCGGCAAAGGCTGCAATATCTGCAAACACACGGGTTGGGTTGAAATCTTGGGCTGCGGTATGTGCGACCCGAACATTCTGATTTCCAGCGGCATTGACCCTGAAAAATACACAGGTTTTGCCTTCGGTATGGGCGTTGAACGTATCGCCATGCTGAAATACCAAATCAACGACTTGCGTCTGTTCTTTGAAAACGACCTGCGTTTCTTGGAGCAGTTTGATTTGGCTTAAACTACATTTCTATCCAAATAAAAATAGGAGAAAGTCATGGACCTTCTCCTATTTTTTATGTGATTGACAAAATCAATGTGTAATCACCAAGCGTTGTGTGCTGTTACCTTCAGCATGGTTGATGTTGAGGAAATAGACACCGTTGCTGTAGTTGGCGAGGTTCAGCTGGACTGACTTGCCGCTGACATTGATGGTTTCGACTAATGCGCCAAGCACGTTGTAGATGTCGATTTGCTGCAGTTCGCTGGTTGCATCAATGCGAACCATGTTGCTGGCAGGATTTGGATAGACATGGCAGCTGTTTTCTGTATTTTCAGCGACAGCCCAAGTGTTTGTCTTGGAAGTAGCAGCCTTTACGGAGGTCATGTCGCCATAAACAGCCTGAACTTCGGTGACATAGAATGTGCCGAATTCACCAGCAAAGGTGTATTCCATATCGGTAATGTTTTCAGCGACCAATTCGCCATTGACGAAAACATTGTAACCAGTAGGATTGCCTTGTTCAGGAGCTTCCCAAGTAAGAACCATGATGTTTTCTTCGCCGGTTTCATCTTCGGTCAGTTCGACATTCATAGGCGCGTAAGGATGTTCAGCATTTTCATACAGGAAGTGGCTGTTGAACACGCTCTTGGCGTTGTAGTCTTCAACCCAAACTGAAACTTCAAGGTCGCTCATTTCTTCAACATGTGTTGATGACATGTCCTGAGTGAATTCAAGATGCTGGTATTCGCCGGCTTCGATTGAAATGGTTGAACCGTTACCATTAGGCAACATCTTCATCATGATGTGGTGGAAGCTTGTTTCACCGTTGCCACCGACATTGTTGTGGGTTTCTTTTTCGTTGACGGTAACGTAAGCCCTCACATTATTCATGTCGATGTATGACATGATGTCGGCTACAATATGGATGGTGTTGCCTTCAACGGTGAAAGCGCCGCGGATTTCAGCAAAAGCAGGTGTGTTGTAGTGAGCATCAAGGGGGGCTTGTGTGGCGGCACCATAACCTTGGTCTTCACCGTCCATGAACACTTGAGGGACAGCACTCACACCATAGTGATTTCTTCTGACGCCGCCTTCTTCAGTGTAGTAAGGGTCGCCGCTACCAGGCCAGTTCATCTGATACTTGGTGTAGGTGAATTTGCCAGGATTGTTGTTGCAGAGGTTGAGCATGGCGGTATTGACGCTGACGCATGGTCCGCAGGTCGATGATGAGAAGTGCTCAATCATAGGAATCTTCTGGACTGAACCCAAAGCCACGCCAACGGTCTTTGCCAGCGTGTTGTTGTCTTCGATGTCATCAGAAGTGCCATTGACATTCAGAATGTCGATGGTAAGGCTGTATGAGCCAGGAATCAAAGCGGCCAAGGTTGTGAAATCCAAGGCTGCTGTGCCTAACGAAGGAATATTGACGGAGAAAGTCTCGGTAACAGGTTCGTTTTCATCAATCCGATAGCTGGCTTCAACAGATGTTACAGGGGTGACACCATAGTTGAAAACCTGCATGCTGATGGGCAGATTGCCAGCGCCAACGAAATCAGGCACATTGATAGCTGTTGCGCCAAGGTCAAGGTTTTCGAGGGTGTAGACTTCAATGTCATCGAAATACCAGTTGTTGATGTTGTAGCTGCTGCCATTGAAAAAGATGCAGAACCGCACGTCGGCTTTGCCCATGTCAGGAGTGCTGAGCTCCTGAGAGAAAGAATACTGCGTGCTGTTTGAGAATCCTTGGCTCCAGGCTTCATTCCATGTGGTGCCGCCATCTGACGATGTTGCAACGCCAATGGTGTTGGAGCCTGAATAATTATCAAGGCAGTGCTTGAAGGAAACGACCACGCTTGAAATGCCAGTGAGGTCGATGGCGGGAGAGACGAAACGTGAAGTTCCATTGAACTGGGGATCCCAATAGAGATTCAGCTCGTTGGCGCTGCCACCTGCATTGTTGGAGGTGGAAATCAACCAGTTGCTGGCACCTAAGCCTGCGATTGACCAACCGGCAGGAATTGAGCTGCCATCAAAAGATTCATGCAACAAGGAGTTGCGAGTTTGTGCCATTGTGGCTGTTGCAAACAGCATGGCAAAGACGAAAAGTAAAGATTTTCTCATAGTGATGAAATTTAAGTTGTTTTATAAGTTTTATGGGTGCAAATGTAAGACTTATTTCAAAAGAAGACCTATCTTTGCGGAAAAATTGGAGAAAAAATGAAAATCGCTTTACCAACGAAAAATGATGGCACGATTGACAGCCATTTCGGTCATTGCCAGTTCTATACGATTTGTACGGTTGGTGCTGATGGTCAGCCCGAAAAATTTGAAACCATGGATTCGCCCGTCGGCTGTGGCTGCAAGAGCAATATTGCGCCTACCTTACATAATATAGGTGTTGAAGTCATGCTGGCAGGCAATATGGGCGAAGGTGCCGTGAACGTGTTGAGCCGCAATCAGATAAAAGTCATTCGTGGCTGTTCGGGAAAAGTGGAAGAAGTTGTCAAGGCTTATCTTGACGGCACCCTCGACGACTCAGGCATCACTTGCCACGAACACGAATGTGGCGGCATCACTTTGCCGGAAAATATAGAGATCAAGCTATAAAATGATGCTTGCAATGACCCACTTTTCGGGGATGCCTTCGAAATAATAAACAGGTGCGCCCCAGCGGTCTTTGATTTTCAGTACATTGCCGTCCAAATAATAAAGCGGTTCTCCCCAACGGTCTTTCTGCCGTATGGTCTGTGCTGAAATTTCACTTGCTGCCATGATGAATAGAAGAAATAGAACAAGAATGCGTTTCATTGGTTTGATATTTTCGGCGAAAATATAAAATTTCCTAATTTTGGGGCGTTATGGAGAACGCTTTTTTAAATATTCACACGCACAATTTCCGAACAATCAGCGAAATAACTGTTTTTAATCTTAATCTGGAATCAGCTTGTCCAAACGAAGGATTGTTCAGCTACGGCATTCATCCTTGGGATTTGGATGACGAAAGGCTTGATACAGAAAATGCCATGCGGATTTTGGAAGAAAAACTACACCATTCAAATGCCGTTGCTTTGGGCGAAGCCGGATTGGATAGGCTTCATAAAGCCAGTTTCGACAGGCAGATGGAGGTTCTTGAAAAACAAATCGTTTTGTCGGAAAAGTTTTCCAAACCGCTCATTATTCACAACGTGAAATGCAACAACGAGATGATTGCCCTGCGTAAAAAACACAAGCCCAAACAGGCTTGGATTTTGCATGGTTTTAATGGCACCGAGCAAGATGTCAGCCAGTTAGCCGAAAATGGTTTTTGTTTTTCGGTAGGAGAGGCTTTATTGCATGAAGACAGAAAAATTAGGAAATCGATAATGAAAATTCCAATCGACAGATTGTTTTTTGAGACGGATACGACCGATATTGATGTGGCGGAAATCTACCAGACGGCGGCTTCACTTTTAGAAATGCCGATAACTGCGTTGCGCGAAAAAATCTTTACTAATTTTGCGCATTATTTCAATTACGAAGATGGAAAACTGGCAAGATAGGACGCAATTGCTCATTGGAGAGCAAGGCATCGAAAGGCTGAAAAACAGCCATATTTTGGTGGTCGGATTGGGTGGCGTTGGTGCATACGCTGCCGAACAGTTGGCGCGTGCCAGCATCGGCAAAATGACCATTGTTGACGGCGATACGGTGAGTGTCACCAACCGAAACAGGCAGCTTTTGGCTCTCCAAAGCACTTTTGGCCGCCCGAAAGCCGAGGTGATGGCCGAGCGCATCCGCGACATCAATCCGGAAGTGGAACTGGAGGTCATCAACCAATATATGAAGGACGAGGCCATCATTGAACTGGTTTCCAAACCTTACGATTTCATCGTCGATGCCATCGACACTGTGGCGCCCAAGGTCTTTCTGCTTTACTATGCCAAGCAAAACAACCAGCGCATTGTGAGTTGCATGGGTGCAGGCGGAAAATACCATCCCGAAAAGATTCAGATTGCTGATATTTCGCAATCGAACCATTGCCGCTTGGCATTTTATATCCGCAAGCGGCTGCATCGTCTTGGCATTCAAGATGGTATAACCGTGGTATTCTCTCCCGAACCTGTCGATGATTCGGCTATTCTGAAAAATGTGGAAGGCGAGCAGAACAAGGTCTCCAACGTCGGCACTATTTCGTTTATGCCTGCGGCCTTTGGCATTTTCTGCGCATCTGTAGTTATTAATGGCCTGCTGGGAAAATAGATTTGACTACGATTTCTTATGACCAAGACGCAATGAATCGCATCTCTACAAACAGACGCACACGCTGCGTCCCTACAAACGCTTGATGATATTCGTGGTTGAAAATCCTTCCACCAAATCAATGGTCAGAACCTTGCCGCCTTTGGCGGTGACGATGTCGTAGCCGACGATTTCCTCCGGCTTGTAATCGTTGCCTTTCACCAAAATGTCGGGCTGCACCTGTTTGATTAATTCGTAAGGCGTGTCTTCGTCAAAGAAAACGACAGCATCGACAAACTGAAGCGCCGAAAGCAACAAAGCCCTTGATTTTTCGTCATTTACAGGACGGCTTTCGCCTTTCAAACGTTTTACCGACGCATCGGTGTTCAGTCCGATAATGAGTTTGTCGCCCAAATCGGCGGCTTGCGCAAGATATTCCACATGGCCGCGATGCAGAATGTCGAAACAGCCGTTGGTGAAGACTATGGTTTCACCCGCCGAACGCCATTCGGCGAGTTTTGTCTTCAATGCTTCGCGTGAAAGAAGTTTATTCTTGATTGTTGTCAGTGTTTGCATTTGTCTTATTCTTTTGGTCTTCAATCGGTTGGAAAGAAAAATAACGGTTGAAGAAATAACTGAAGAAAACCGAAATGACGGAAATCATAATGTAGGACAACACCGGCATGATATGGAAGAAATCGACGAAACATTTCAAGCCACCGTAAACCAGGAAGGTGTTGCACATGGTGACGGCAAAATAACGGAAAAACTGTTTTCCTTGGGTCAGGTTCGATTGTGAAAAGGTGATGTTGCGTTGCAGCCAAAAGCCCGTGACGAAAGTGATAGGCCATTTCAGCACCAAGGTCGCGATGTGAGGCGTAAAGGCCACAAAGCCCAAATCCCAAATGTTGCCTCTGAAAATGAAATGATAAATGAGGTAATACAAAATCCAGTCGATGACGAGATTGAGTCCGCCCATGAATCCGTAACGGAAGAACAGGAGGCTGAAATAGCGCTGGAAAGGCGGATAGAAGAAGTCGACAAACTTCCAGATTTTTTCCTGCAAATTCTTTTTCAATCCTGTCGTCATGGTCTTGTAATAAGGTTGCAAATTTAGGAAATATTGCCGATTAAATCCAAATCACTTCGAAATCGGTGAGCAAATCTGCGGCTTTTTCGATGTCGTCGGTGAAGCCCAGCACATAGCCGCCGCCACCCGAACCAGAAATCTTTACGCCGAAATTAAAATCATGGTTTTGCTCAAAAAGCTGCAAGGTGTTTTCCGTAATCATTGGGTGCAGGAATTGCAGTTGCGCCTTCGTGAGTTGTGCCAAAGAATTGAAAAATGCCTCATTTGCGCCATCAATAAGATGATTGATGCAATCGGTCACATGAGGCACGTAATCCCGCTGAAATGTGCTTAAAAACGCTTCGTCCTGCCTATTTTCCTTGAAATGCTGCACCAATGGCCGCGTGTTGCTCTTGATTTTCGTATCAATCAGGCAAACATGAATGTCCTTTTTCAGAAAACCAGCATTTACGAGTTCTACGCCTTGCGGCGAAATGCGGAAAGGTTTGCCCAAATAGCATTGCAAAGGGTCGATGCCCGAACTGCTACCGTGGAAATAACTCTCCATTTCGCCAAAAATGGTTTTCAGCTGCATCAAGTCGTCGATGTGTTGTCTGGCATAACGGTCGTAAACGGCAGCCACCAGAGTCCCCGAACTGCCTAAACCATAGCCCGAAGGCACGTTTGAAGCAAGATTCAGACCAAATCTCAAGTCCTTTGACAATGACTCAATGTCAATGTATTTCTTCAAATCGTATTGTTCGGCCAGATAATTCCTGAATAAGCAGATGCTTTCATTCGATTTTTTTGCCCTCGGCATGGTGAGCTTGCCCAATTTCCAACGGGCCGAAAACTGCTGCAAAGGAACCATCAAGGCCGTGGCATCGAATATCATGGAATATTCACCGAAAAGAATGACTTTGCTATAATAGAGCGTTCTCATTTGAGTTACGGGTTATGGAATGAAAATGTTCAAAATCGTTCAAAAGTTAAAAATGAGATTCCCGTCCCCGCCTTCGCGAGGAGGACGGTGGGAATGACGGCCTCAAAAAAAGGCCGTCAAAGAGTCTAAAAGTCAAAATCACCTGTCTTCATCAGATTATTTTCTTTGGTCCATTGCCAACGCAGTCCTTAATCCACTTTGAATCAGTGCAATACCGAACAAGATTTTCATTAATGAAGGTTTCGACGGCATCGGCGTATTGCTTTGGATAAAGCAGATGCACATTAGGGCCGGCATCCAAAGTGAAACACAGCGGAATTTGCGTCGTTTCGCGGAAACGGCGGATTTCACTAATGATGTTCAAGGTGTTCGGCTTCATCAAAATAAACGATGGAGTCGAGCACATCATCAAGGCATGCAACTGCATGGCTTCCGATTCGGTGATTTCGATGAAAGTCTCCAAATCGCCATTGCGCAAAGCGGCAAACAGATTTTCAATGTTGCGGTTGGCCTGGGAATAACGTGCTGCCGCATACGGATTGTTTTCCATCAGCGAATGTCCAGCGCGACTCGACACCGATTTTGCGGCATCACTGACAATGAGAATACTGTCACAATACGTCTTGAATATCGGATTTATCTGATTTTCAAGCGATACGGCATATTCATCGGAACTTGTTGCCAAAGCATCGGTTTTCCCCCACAAGGCCATCATCGGGAACACGGAACGTGAGGCACTGCCCGACGCAATTCGGGCGAGACATGACGCTTTCTTCAGATCGATTTCCGCTTCGCCTTTCAGTATCCTTTCGATGTCCAACAGGCACAAAACCAAAGCACTCATCGAAGAAGCTGACGATGCAATGCCCGATGAATGCGGAAAGGTGTTGCTGCTTTCCATGTTCAGGCTCATTCGGTTAAGCCATGGAAAATCAGCGACATGATCGAGGAGAAATTTCTCAATCTTGGCAGCAAAAGCCTGGTTTTCATTGCCTTCAAAATAAAACCGTAACGAAAAGTTTTCGGCTGCCTCGAATGTGACTGAAGTTTCCGTCCGGCATTGCGAAAGCGTGAAACTGATGGATGGATTTTGCGGCAACTGCACGCCTTTTTTACCCCAATATTTCACCAAGGCAATGTTTGACGGACTTTGCCATTTCACGGTGCCGTGAAAACCCGAAGGAACGTTTGCTTGACCATTCATGCTGCACAAATATAAAAAATGCCGAAACGCG
>JAGHSL010000368.1 GCA_018065885.1 Candidatus Limimorpha equi | reverse complement strand
ACGGAGCGTTTCGGTGGCGTGCAGATGCCGGAAATCATTTTGAGCGATATGCGCGTGGAGAAACGCCGCAAGACCATGCAGGCCGATTTTGGCGGTACGCTCATCGATGCCATGAAAGAGACTTTGGAGGAAAAGAATCAAGTCATATTGTTCCAGAACCGCCGTGGCTTTTCGCTGCGTTTGGAATGCGACGACTGCCATTATGTGCCGCAGTGCATCAATTGTGATGTGAGCCTGATTTATCACAAACAGCAGAATGTGTTGCGCTGCCATTATTGCGGCTACACGGCCAGCGTCCCGACGGAATGCCCTAACTGTCACAGTGCCAACATAAAAATGCATGGTTTCGGTACGGAAAAAATCGAAGAAGACCTGAAATTGGTGATGCCTGATGTCAAGGTTGCACGCCTCGATTTGGATACAACGCGCTCAAAAAATGATTACCAAAGTATTTTGGAACATTTCCAGGATAGGGAAACCAATATTTTGGTCGGAACGCAAATGGTTACGAAAGGCTTAGACTTTGATTCTGTGAAAGTCGTGGGCATTCTGAATGCCGACAACATGCTTTCTTATCCCGATTTTCGCGCGCACGAGCGCAGTTTTCAGCTGATGTCGCAAGTGGCTGGCCGTGCAGGCCGAAAAGGCAAGCAGGGCAGGGTCATTATCCAGACTTACGAGCCGGCGCATCCTGTCTTGCAGGATGTCTTGCGCAACGATTTCAAAGGCTTGTACAACAAGCAGATGGTGACACGCCGTCAGTTCGGCTATCCACCTTATTACCGCTTAATCCTCATCCGTTTGAAGCACAAGGACTATCAAAAACTTAATCCCGCAGCGGCGGAACTGGCATTTATGCTTCGCCCAATTTTCCAGCAGGATTTGCTTGGACCCGAATATCCCGTTGTTTCAAGAGTTAAAAACTTGTATATCAAGCAAATGATGGTGAAATTCAAGCGGGAATACAATGCGCAGCAGGTAAAGGAAATCATCGCGCAACAGATACGTTTGTTCCAGCAAAATTCGGATTATAAATCGGTGCAAATCCAGATAGATGTTGATCCGATGTGATGAAAACCCTCTTTCACTTTGATTTTCATCGCTGAAAAAGTTGTATTTTTGACCCCTCGAAAAACTCAGACGATATGCAATTCAAGGATGTGATTGGGCAAGAAGCCTCGAAATCAAAATTGATGTTTAATTTTGATAGTTACTATCCTATTTTGAAAAATACAAAAAATAGATTTTTCACCTTTGAAAAAGTGTAAAAAATAAAATCATTCGGTTGAAAAAATGTAATTTTGCAGCATATAATCATTATTTCGTATTTGTTTCATGTGTACAATAAGCATAAATATTGACGAATCTACCGTGCGTCGCATCAATCCCAATCTGACTTCTCATGATAGTATTGGATTGTGGCTTCAGAACCAAGTGGACGAAATGATTGAGAGATTGGCAGTTCAATCTTGCAGTCTTTCGCCCAATGCTCATACTGCTGATGAAATGAAAGAGATTGTCGCCGACCGTTTACGATTGATGGAGTCGGGCGAAGCCATTTATGTTGATGGCGAGGAAGGTTTTGCACAAATACGGAAGCGTTATGGCTTATAAATACAGATGGCTCTCTCAAGCTCTTGACGATTTTTCGAACGAAATTGGATATGTCGTCAAGGAATTTGGCTTGAGTGCAGCAAGACGAGCTGAAAGCAAAATCTATGATGGAGTTCAACAGTTGTGTCAGTTTCCTTTTTCAGGCATACCATTCGAAGAAAAGTTACTGTACAACAATCAAGAAATCCGGGTGTTGCATATCCATCAAATTTCTTTGATTTATAGTTTTGATAATGAAATGATTACAATAATCGCATTGTGGAACAATTATCAAAGTCCAAATAAACTAACTAGTATCATCGAATCAAGAGAATAGAAAAATAAACATGCAATTCAAGGATGTGATTGGGCAAGAAGCCGTCAAACAGAAACTGATTTTGAGCGTCAAGGAGAACCGCGTTCCCCATGCGCAGTTGTTTTTAGGTCCTGCCGGAAGCGGGAAAATGCCTTTGGCTTTGGCCTACGCGCAATACATTTTGTGTCCGAACCGCACGGCAACGGATAGTTGTGGCGTTTGCCCTACTTGTCAGAAAATCAGCAAGCTGGTTCATCCTGATTTGCATTTCGTCATGCCAACAGCCATCACGAAAAAGGTGAAGAAAGACCCCGAATCGGACTTGTTTTCCGAAGAATGGCGCGAATATGTCTTACAAAACAAAGGCTACATTGATGCTTCATCATGGTACAGTTTTTTGGATGTCGAAAACAAGCAAGGTGTCATCAATGTGCGCGATGCGGCCACTCTGCTGCGGAAACTGAGTTTCAAATCATACGAAGGTGAATACAAAATCGCCATTATCTGGATGGCCGAAAAGGTGAACGAGGTGGCTGCCAACAAGTTGCTGAAACTGTTGGAAGAACCGCCCGAGAAAACGGTTTTCATCTTGATTGCTGAAAATCAGGACCAGCTTTTGGCCACCATCAAATCGAGGACTGCTTTGGTTAAGATTCCGCAAATCGACTTGAATGATGTAACCAATGCCTTAATTACGCGCGAAGGCTGCGATGCAAACATTGCCCGAAACGCTGCCATGGTGGCGGAAGGCAACTGGCTGAATGCCTGTCGTTTCTCCAAAGACCAGGAGGATGAAAAGTTCTTTTTCACCACTTTCCAGCAATGGATGCGCTTGTGCTTCAAAGCTGCTGTCGGCGAACTCATTGACTTTGTCAACAACATCAAGAGCCTTGGCCGTGAAAAGCAAAAGGAACTGCTGCAATATGGACTGAAAATTGTGCGTAACTCCATGTTATTCAACAATAATCTGGCACAAATCGTGATGCTGCCCGATGATGAAAAACAGTTTAATTCCAAGTTTGCACCTTTCATCAATCCGGCTAATCTGGCGCAGATTGCGGAGCTTTTGGAAGAAAGCATGAGACAAATCGAGCGCAACGGCTACGCGCCACTCATTTTCCTTGACACGAGCCTGAAAATGGTGAAATTGCTGAAAGTGAAAGCGTAGATTTGCTATTAGCTTTTGGCCATTGGCTTCTGGCACACTTATTCATTAAACAGTTGATAAACCGTTGTTTCTGAACCATTAAGCCAGCAGCCAAAAGCCAATAGCCTGCTGCCATGAGTATTTTTATTTTCCAAGATTTATAATTGCCTGAAAAAGACTATTTTTGCAAATAAATATTTTTGAGATGATACGTTCAATGACAGGCTATGGCATAGCCGAAAACATTTACAATACAAA
>JAGHSL010000060.1 GCA_018065885.1 Candidatus Limimorpha equi | reverse complement strand
ATTCCTTCAAGCCCATCATGTTGCCGTCGCCCAAACCGTAGGCATAGCCAGTCCGTGCAATGTTATCGCGGTCAACATCGTTCACCTCCATGATTTCATCGCCCGCCATTTCGTTGATCAAGGCATGGGCCACATTGACATCTTCACGAATGGCACGCGTGACTTCAATGCCAATGCCACGCTCATTATCCTGTAAATCAGGCCTGTCGCGATTGACAAGATTAGCATAATGCTCGCCAAGCAAAGTCTCCAACGATATTTTGGCATACCGTTCAAAGAAACAAGTGTCGTATTTCGGTGCGATGTTTTCCAATTGAAACGAATCCTAATGTTTGCGCAAAGATAAGGAAAAGAAATTTGCCATCTCCAAAATAATCACGGAAACAAATCAAATTTTAATCCATGCCATATTAAAACTTGCGCAATCTCATTTTTTTTGTAACTTTGCGCTGATTTTAATACCGCATATATGGATAACAAGACTATCATCGGAAGAGAAAAAGAACAACAGATTCTTCAACGCTGTCTGGATTCGGAAGAGTCTGAATTTGTGGCAATTTACGGTCGTCGGCGCGTTGGAAAAACCTATTTGGTAAGGCGATTTTTCAATGATAATTTTGCATTTTTCCTGACAGGAATGGACAACGTTTCCATGCAAGATCAACTGACAAATTTCGCTTTTGCACTTGAAAAATACGCCCAAACAGAAATTAAAGTCCCAAAAAATTGGCTTTATGCTTTTGATGCCTTATCAAAATATTTAGAGACATTGCCCGAAGGCCAAAAGGTGATTTTCATTGACGAACTACCTTGGTTAGACACGCCTAAATCACGCTTCCTCAGCGCATTGGAACATTTTTGGAACAGTTGGGCATCTTTGCGCAACGACATCAAACTCATCACCTGCGGGTCGGCAACTTCATGGATGCTTAACGAACTGATTAACAATCGCGGAGGGCTGCACAACCGTCTCACACACAAAATTTTGCTTGAACCATTTACATTGAAAGAATGTAAGGATTTCTTCGACCTGAACCATTTTGGCTATGCCGAACGCGAAATTGCTGAATGTTATATGGTTATGGGCGGCGTTCCTTTTTACATGAAGCAAATGAGAAAAGGTCTCAGCGTCGCACAAAACATCGATGCCCTGTTTTTTGAAATTGGCGGCCAACTGTCTGACGAATACCAGAATTTGATGCGTTCATTATTCAGTCATTCAACGAATTACATGAAAATACTTGAGGCAATTTCGAGCAAAGGCATTGGCTTGACGAGACTCGACATTTTGGAACAAACCGATTTGCCCAACAACGGAGGATTGACAACCATGCTCAACGAATTGCAAAGCTGCGGTTTCATCAGGGAGTACCTGCCCATTGACAAGCAAAAGAAAAGTTCTCTATATCAACTGATTGACCCATATATGCTATTCTATTTCCGCTTTGTGAAAACGAACAAATACCAAAACGAACATTTTTGGGTTGACTCAATGACAACGGCGCAACACGACAGTTGGTGCGGCTATGCCTTTGAAATTCTATGCCTGAATCACATCAAGCAAATCAAAGCGGCTTTGGGCATCACCGGAGTGGAAACGAAAATCGCATCATGGAAAAGTGACAAAATAAAAAAAGGTGCCCAAATCGATTTGCTTATCGACAGAAAAGACGATGCAATCAACCTTTGCGAGATGAAATACACAAAAAGGGATTTTACAATAACTGCAAAATACGAGAAGGAACTTATCAATAAAATAGAAGTCTTCAGGGAAGAATCAAAGACATCTAAATCGGTGAGATTGACGATGATAACATCAAAAGGACTTGCCCATAACACCCATTCGTCAATCGTACAAAACGAACTGACTTTGTCCGATTTATTCCATTAAGAAATAGCCTCATGCCATATTAAAACTTGCGCAATCTCGCTTTTTAAGCCACATTGCGCAAGTTATAACATCGCATGAAAGAAAATGGAATCACTCAACATTCAGGCTTTGACGGGCGTATGGCGTAAGATCCTGAGTTGCAAATTCACCTTTCAGAAACTTGTAATAGCCTGCTACTGCAACCATTGCAGCATTATCGGTACTGTAGCTGAGGCGAGGAATGAACACTTTCCAATGGTACTTTTCGCCCATCGCCAGCATGGCATCATGCAAGCCCGAATTGGCCGAAACACCGCCTGCAATGGCAACTGTCTTGATTCCAGTCATCTTGCTTGCCTTCACCAACTTGCTCATCAAAATATCAATAATCGTGTGTTGCACCGAAGCGCAAAGGTCTTCCTTGTTTTCCTCAATGAAATTCGGATTGAGTTTCAGATTATCGCGAACCGTATATAAAATACTGGTTTTCAAACCGCTGAAACTATAATCAAGGTCTGGGATTTGAGGTTTTGCAAAAGTGAAGGCATTCGGATTTCCTATTTTGGCCAACTTGTCGATGACCGGACCGCCAGGATAAGACAGACCGAGGATTTTTGCCGTCTTATCGAAGGCTTCGCCAGCGGCATCATCAATGGTTTTTCCAATGACTTCCATGTCGAAATAATCCTTCACGACGACGATTTGGGTGTGGCCTCCCGACACAGTCAGACACAAAAACGGGAACTCAGGCACCTCGGTATGGGTGGCATCGGTGGCAAAATGCACCAGAATATGGGCATTCATGTGGTCGATTTCCACCATTGGGATGTTCAGTGTCTGCGCAAAAGCCTTTGAAAATGAGGTTCCTACGAGCAAAGAACCTAAAAGTCCAGGACCGCGCGTAAAAGCTATCGCACTTAACTGATTTTTGTTTATTTTTGCCTCTTTCAAAGCCGTGTCGATGACAGGTATGATATTCTGCTGGTGAGCACGCGATGCGAGTTCGGGGACAACGCCTCCGT
>JAGHSL010000429.1 GCA_018065885.1 Candidatus Limimorpha equi | reverse complement strand
GCATAAACGCCTGAACGCAACTCTATGGAAAATCGCTCCTTTTTCAAAGCATATTTCAGGGCAAAATCAATGGTTCGGCGATGTTCCGCTAAGAGGTTTTCGTTGCCGCCCGGATACCAATACAAGTCGTTCAAACTCGGATTGCGGTAATTGTGGCTATAGCCCAAAGTGGTCGTCAACGATTTCAGGAAAGGCATTTGATATGAAAAAGTCGCTGTCGGGAAAACGCCCATCGACTTGCCATCGACGATGTCGTAACGTGCCGTAAGCTTCAGATTTGCAAAGGCAAAAGGCGAACCATCAACGGCAGCGTATGCCGACACAATGTCGCGTTTTTTGGACCCTTCGTAATTGTTCGACTTCACATTTTCCCTGTCCCATTGCAGTTTGGCGTTCAGTTGCCACGATTTGTAAAGCTGCTGCTCAGCATTGGCAATCTGATGCAAAATCACGGCATCATTTTGTGAATTGACAGAGGTAATCACATCATTTGTCACCGGATTTCGCGTTTCCAAGAAATAGCTTTGTTTCTCAAAAAAAGCCGCCGACTTCAACTGCAAGCTTCCTGATTTCCAATATGTCTTAAACGAAATATAATTCCTTGAGAAATTGTCTTTCGTCCATTCCTCAGTGTTTTTATTGCCCACATTCGGCATGATTTGCGGCAAGTTCCTATTGTTCCATTGATTCCACGACGAGACCGAAAGCACACAATTCTTAAAAAGCAAACTGATTTCCGGCATAATGCCATAATCAACAAAATCAGCGTTTTGCTGCTTCATTCTCTGATGCGGAATGGTGGCAACATTTTCATATTCAAAGTCATTGTCAGAGGAATTGCGATAGGCTTTCACACGGAAAGAGAACTTTTTCCCGCGATTGCCGACCGTCACGAAACTGCCCAAAGTGTTGAAACTGCCGTAGGTTTGTTTCAAATCAAGAATAAGGCCTTCGCCAAAGCCCGTGGAATTGTCGATATTGACCGAGCCGCCCAAGCCACCGCTGTTATTCGATGTGCCGCTGCCCCAGTTCAGATTGACATCATCGGCCAGAAAGACAGGAATGGTGCTGAAATCGACCTGACCCAAATTGGGCGCATTCAGTTGAAAACCATTCCACAACACCAAAGTATGGCTTGCCGTCGTGCCACGGAACGAAGCCGTAGAAGTGCCACCAGGACCATACGTCTTGATGAAAACCGGACTGTGCTGAATCAGCAACTGCGAGAGATTTGAAGTGCTTTTCGACTCAAGGACAAGCGTGTCTAATTTCCGCGCGACCAAAGGTTTTGCCACACTCTCCCCCACTCCATTGCCTTGAATTTCAACCTGATTGAGCATAATGGTATCCTGCGCCCAAAGCAGACTTGGGAACAAAACGATCAGCCAAATCAATAAGGTTTTCATTCTTACCATCACGGGTGCAAAATTAGGAAAAAACGCTTAAAATCCATCTTGAATTTTGTTTTTTGGGATTGCCTAACGGCAAGAAATGCTTTGCATTACCTCACTGCGTATCGGTGAATATTCATTTCAGCATAGCTAAATCCAATGAAAATCAAATCAAAAAATCTATCAAAAATCATTGTTTACGGACTTGATAAGTTTGTGGAAGCCGACATAGATTTTTGAATGATTTTAAACAAAGATTTTTCATTTATTTCTT
>JAGHSL010000276.1 GCA_018065885.1 Candidatus Limimorpha equi | reverse complement strand
CTTTCTCCAAGAACGGCAGACCTTTAATAGGTTCGAATTGATATTCGCTTTGGATACAGTCAATGCTGACTTTCCGTAAATCCCTGTCAACAAAACGGTTGCATACGATAATGTCGTCGACATTGTGCTTTACGGTTCCAGCCGTTCCGAAATTGATGACTATGTCAGGCTCGATTTCGCAAATGGCTTTGGTGAGATGAAAAGCCGAAACGGTTTTGCCCACACCGCCCTGAATGAAAAGGATTTCGGCATTTGGAAGCTCAAATTTCACGGCTTCCTGATCGATGGCGCAAATGGCAATGATTTTCATAGATTGTTTGGATTAGATTTAATTAAAGCACAAAAGTACATTTTATTTTGCTACAAAGGGCGGAAATTGGAAAATATTCCGTTTCTTTGCAGCCGCTTTTTGAACTTGAAATTTTTTAATTAAATATTTAGTAATTAGTTAGATATGAATAAGTTTTTTAGTGTGGTCGCCCAAACATTGGGCACCAAAAAGTTCTGGGTCGAACTCATTATCATGACCTTGGGCATGCTTTTGACCGCAGCAGCCGTCTATTATTTCCTTGTCCCGAGTAAACTGATTGTGGGAACCATTTCGGGTTTCTCCATCGTGTTGTGCGGTATTTTTGAGAACATGGGCATTCATCTTAGCCTGTCTGTCGTCATCATGGTCATCAATGCCATTCTGCTTGTTTTGGCTTATTTCCTTATTGATAAGGAATTCGGTGCAAAGACGGTTTATTCGGCCATGATTCTCGGTCCTTTGACCGATTTTTGGGATGCTGTTTTGCCTTGGCAGACTTTTGCAACTCCTAACCCAATCACTGGAGCCGAATCCGTCATGGGCGACCCTTGGTTCGACCTTTGCTGCTTCGTGCTGATGCTGAGTGCGGCTCAAGCCATCATGTTCTCCATCAATGCTTCAACGGGCGGCCTCGACATTTTGGCAAAAATCGTGAACAAATACTTGCACTTCGATATTGGCAAATCAGTTTCAATTGCTGGCGCCATCATCTGCCTCTCGGCTTTCGCCATCAATCCTTTCCGCATGGTCGTCATCGGTTTGATTGGTACTTGGATTAACGGCCTTGTGGTCGACTATTTCACGGCAAGCCTCAACAACCGCAAGCGTGTCTGTGTCGTTACGAAAGACTACGACCGTGTCCGTCGTTACATTATCGATGACCTGAAGCGCGGCTGCACGCTTTACGAAGTGATTGGCGGTTACACCAACGAAAAATCCATCGAATTGGAAGCACTTTTGACCAAAGACGAATTTTCATCTTTGATGGAATACCTGAACAAGAACGAAATCAACGCTTTCACCACGGCAGGCAATGTGAGCGAAGTTTACGGCCTTTGGGCAAAAGACAGGAAGAAATCGAAGAAACATGCCGAGTCACGATAAGTGTCTTAGGTTAGTAAAGTTGAAAGTCACGGTCAGTTCTGACCGTGACTTTTTTTCTCCACGCAGGAGCTGTCTGTTAATCAGTGTTATAATTTGTATTTTTCATTAAAGCCAAAACCGTCACTAATAAACGATTTATTCTTACCTTTGCGGCAAAATTGGTTTCGATGCGCCGCAAAGGTTTTTATATCATATTTTTGCTGTTGACAGCCTTTTTGCTTTCTTCCTGTTCCCTGAGGCGTCATGTCCCTCAAGGTCAATATCTTGTCAGGCAGAACTATATCATCATTGACTCGGCAAAATTCGATGTCAGCGAATCGGAGCTTTCCAATTACATCACCCAGAAACCTTACAGAGGCCTCATAAGCCTGAATCTGAAGCCTTGGGTTTATTATGTCACGAAAGACAAGACCGACAAAAAATCAATGAGATGGCTGAACGAAACTGTAGGACAGGAACCGTTTTGTTACGAAAAGAACAGTGCCGACTACTCTTCACAGCAAATGGAACGCTACCTCGACCATGTCGGATATTTCAATTCAAAAGTGACGAATTCGGTTAAGACACGACGGTTCAAGGCTTTTGTCATCTATAATGTGAAATTGGGTCGGCCCTATACCATCAACGCTTTAAAATACGACATTCCTGACACGCTGATTTCCAGATATGTGCATCGCATCGCACCTGCTTATCCCATCAAGGAAGGTGACATTTACGATGAATACAAGCTGAACGAAATCCGCGACCAGATTACGGAAATGATGCGCAACAGAGGCTATTACTATTTCACACGCGACAACATCACTTACGAAGTGGACAGCAATTTCCACAACCACACGCTTTCCGTCACCATGAAAATTGCCGACATGAAAAACGAAGCCGACGGCTCCATGCAGCCTCACAAACAATATGTCATCAACAGCATCAGCATTTATCCCAATTACATCTTGAATTATCAAGGTGTTGAACCGACAAGCACCGACAGCATCACTGTCGAAGTGGGACGTAAAAAAGTGCCTAACAAGCTCAAATTCTATTATTTCGGCAAGCCCATGATAAAGCCGCAGACTTTTTCGCAAGCCATTCAGATTCAGACGGGAATGCCATACAGTTTGCGGCGCGTCACCCAAACCTACAGTGCCCTCAACAATTTCAAGGCTTTCAGCAACATCAACATAACCTTCGACACGGTGCCCAATGCCCCCGACACCGCCAACCTTTTGGATTGCCGCATCACAATGCAACAAGTCGATAGGCATTCTTACACGTTTCAGTTGGAAGGCACACGAGCCGAAAGCGACCTCGGCATAAAAGGCGGTCTATCCTACACCAACAGGAATATTTTCCGTGGCGCCGAAATCCTGCAGATAAGTCTGAGAGGCGGCCTTGAAGCCCAGAAAGTCATCAGCCTCGACACGTTAGACCGTGCCGACAAACTGTTCAACACGAAAGAAATCGGTCTCACGGCAAGTCTCATTTTCCCGAAATTCCTTAGTCCTTTCCCTTTGCGCAATTTTGCCCGCGACTATCAGCCAAAGACAAACATCACGCTCGGTTTTAACGGACAAGTCAGATATTACTACACCCGGTATATCATTCAGGCTTCCTACGGTTTCGATTGGAAAAGCAACACGCGTCTACAGCACTTCCTTACCCCGATTTATCTCAATACGGTGAAAATCAGTAATCTGAATAAAGATTTCAAGCGGATTCTCGACCAAGAATACAATCAAAGGAAAAAAGACCAATACACCGACCATTTGATTTTCGGCCTGCGTTATTCATTCGTCTTCAATACGCAAAACCTATACCGCAAAGGCAGTTTCATCTATTTGCGCACCGATTTCGAAACAAGCGGAAACCTCATTTCGCTTTTCAACAAGACAAACCTTATCGATGAAAACGAAGCTCACCATGAATTGTTCGGTATACGCTATGCGCAATATGTCAGAGGTAATTTTGATTTCAGGCAGCACATCCTGATTCACAACGAAACGTGGCTCGTTTTCCGTGAACAGATAGGCTTAGGTATCCCATTCGGCAACTCGAAAGACATGCCTTTCGAACGCAGTTTTTATGCCGGAGGTGCCAACGGAATGCGCGGTTGGCGTTACCGCAGCTTGGGACCTGGTGCCTATATACCCACACAAAACGATTTGGAACAAATCGGTGACTTGCAATTGGAAATGAACGCCGAATTCCGTTTCCCGATCTACGACATTGTAAAAGGTGCCGTTTTTGTCGATGCCGGAAACGTGTGGACCTACACTGCCAACGAAGCCTTGCCTGACGGCAATTTCGAGTTCGATACTTTTTACAAGCAATTGGCTATGGATGCGGGTATCGGTTTGCGATTCGACATAAAATTCATTGTCCTCAGAGCCGACATTGCCATGGCCATGCTCAATCCATACCGCGATGAAAGCGGAAGCCGCTGGCGTTTCAACGGTAAATACCGCAACTGGAACTTCAACATCGGCATTGGCTATCCGTTCTAAATCATGTTCAGCAGGGAAGAATTATTCTGGCGACTGAAAGACTCCTTCGGCTTTGAGCCAACCGAAGGCCAAGCCACCATTTTGCGCCATCTTTCCGCTTTCCTGCTTTCTCAGAAAGAAAATCCAACTTACATTCTGCGCGGTTATGCCGGAACTGGAAAAACGACTTTGGTAACGGCTTTGGTAGAAACGCTGCCGCAAATCGGCATGAAATACGTGCTGATGGCGCCCACAGGCCGTGCCGCCAAAGTCATCAGCAGCTACACGAAACAGTATGCCACCACCATTCACAAACGCATCTATCAAGTGATGACTTTCCCCGACGGAAGCATCCGTGTTGGCCGCGCCGAAAACAAATTTCAGAACACGCTTTTCATCGTCGACGAAGCCTCCATGATTGGCGAACAGCGCGACTTCGGCAACGCCAGTCTTCTTGACGACCTTTTGTCATACGTCTTCAGCGGCGACAACTGCAAGTTGCTGCTCATCGGCGATGCGGCACAATTGCCGCCCGTCGGCAGCGACCACAGCCCCGCCTTGGACATCGACTACCTCAAAAGCGAATTCCCCGTCACCATTGCCACCTACGAACTCACCGAAGTCATGCGTCAGGCTTTGGAGTCGGGCATTCTTTCCAATGCAACGCACCTTCGGCAATTGCTCAACGAAAACCTTTACGAATACGAATTGCCGCTTTTCAACATCAAGGATTTCGGCGACACCACACGCATTGAGCCTGAGACCTTCGAGGAACTGCTCTATCAAGCCTTCGATGCCGAGCATAATACCGAAACCGTAATCATCTGCAAATCAAACAAAAGGACAAATCTTTTCAATCAGGCCATCAGGAGCCGAATCCTGAACATTGAAGGAGAAATCGCCACTGGCGACCGCCTGATGATTGTGAAAAACAATTACTTTTGGGCCGATGGCAACCAGAACATCAGTTTCATTGCCAACGGCGACATGGCCGAGATTCGCAAAATTCGCCGTTACGAGGAAATGTACGGATTCCGTTTCGCCGATGTGGAGCTGAGTTTCTTAGATTATCCCGATGCGCCCAATCTGGAAGTGAAAATCATTTTGGACACGCTGAACAGCGAAAGTGCCTCACTGACTGAAGAGGAAAGCCAAAGGCTGCACGATGCTGTTGAGGAAGATTACATGGACATTCCGAACCGCCGCGAACGTTACAAGGAGATGAAGAAAAACCCGTGGTTCAATGCCTTGCAAGTGAAATTCGCCTATGCTCTCACCTGCCACAAGACCCAAGGCGGCCAATGGAAAGACGTGTTCATCGATTCATCATTCAACCTGAAAGACGAACTGGAGAAAGACGACATCCGCTGGCTTTACACGGCTGTCACCCGCGCCCAACAACGGCTTTATTTCGTGAACTTTAAGGATGAATTTTTCTTCTGCTGATGCCGCTGATTTCCGCAGAGTTTTTTAGAACCGCAGATTATGCGGATTGTATTGATTTTCAATAAACTACAGATTTATTCTCCCGCAGATAACGCTGATTTCCGCAGAGGTTTTTAAAACTACAGATTACACTGATTTTCAATAAACTAACGTGAGTTCGACATAAGCAATCAAAAGATAGTCAGTTGGTTGTCGGAATAGGTTTCGACGGAGATGGAAGGTTTCTTAGGGAAGAAGCAGTACGCGGCGATTGCGGCGACGGCATTGACGATGAAGTTGTTGAACGAGCGATGCCTTGAATGCTCCAGCTGCGCGATGTTCTTGAGTTCGTCATTGACAGACTCTATGACCGCCCTTTTGCGGAGCAGTATCTTGTCGGAGACGCTCATCAGGCAGTTCTTCATGTTGTTCTTCACCTTGGTTATCAGTTGGATGCCGTCGACGAACAGTTCCTCGAACAGCTCTTTCGATATGTATCCTTTGTCACCGACCAGCTTCCCGTAGACCTCCTTGACGAAGCCCATGGACTTGAGCGGCTCGCGGTCGTCGACGTCGGCCGGAGTGAACATGAAGGAGAGGATTTCTCCTTTCTCGTTGATGATCAGGTGCAGCTTGAATCCGAAGAACCACCCCATCGAGCACTTTCCCCGTGCGGCGATGCCCTTGAGGACCTTGTGGCAGTGGATGCGCTGGTTGCGGCACACCCGCATGGCGGTGGAATCCACGAAGCTGATGCCTGTACACTTGCCTAGAAGGACGTGCTTGACGAATACGAGCAGCAGCAGTGCTACGTCACGTTCCAACTCGACGAACCTGTTGTACGACACGGTCTTAGGGAACAGGTGTGTCCAGTGCCGGCAGACGAATTCAAGGTAGAAATGCTTCAGGCAACGGTGTGCGCCCATGTGGAAAGCGACCAGGATGGTGATGACCTCGGCGTCCGACAGACGGTTGGGCTTGTTGCGGTGGCGTTTCCCGCCGGGTTCTTCCAATGCGTTAGTTCTTGCCGTTTCGCTGTAAAACTTGCAGAAATCGTCTGCCAAGCAATAAATTTCCGTAATTTTGTCCTCTGATAATAACATAGCGTGCTTTTTTGTATTTGTCTGTTTTTACACTACAAACATACGAAAAATATCGCTATGTTATTCTATTTCAAGCAATTATTTTATATCGAACTCACGTTAAACTACAGATGTTACAGATTTTTACAGATAAATTTCAAATGCGCCCTTCGACAAGCTCAGGGAGCAAAGCGCATAAATTGACATGGATTGGCTGGCGCACGAAAAGAAATTTACTCAAAATTTACTCGAAAAATTTACTCCGAATTTACTCTCTCCCGCCTTGGCGGAATATGATTTTTTTTAACTGCTGATTATCAATAAATTATACAACAAAATACTTTCAGATAAATAAAGCAAAACGGACTGCCCGAATGGAAAAACATCCAGACAATCCGTTTCATCTGTGTTCGCTTAAATCCGCGATTCTTATTTGAAGATTCCTTTCAAGATTTCTTCCGTAATTTTTCGCGTTGCAGTGGAAGTGGCCGTTTGAGCAGCTTTCTTGGCGGCCTTTCCTAGCACCGATTCATCGCTTTTTTTCGACGATTTCGCCTTTGTAGTTGTCTTTGAACCACCAATATTCTTTGCAATCTGAGTGCCAATGCTGCGGGCAAAACTTGAAGCGGCAGCGCCTATCATCGTGCCCAAAATGGTGCGCTTGATGCCTTTGCTTTTCTTCTCGCTCTTTTCCTTTTCCTTGGCAGCCTTGGCTTCTTCTTTCTCCTTGGCTTTCAAGGCTTTTTCTTCTTCGATGGCCTGCAATTCCTGCTGTTTGGCTTCTTCCAATTGCTGATTCACCTCGGTCAGCACTTCATAGGCGCTTTCACGGTCGACGTAATTCAGGTATTCCTTGATATGGTCAGGAGCAGCATTCTGAATGTCAAGCCTTTGACCGGCAGTAATGGCACCAATCTGGCTCAAAGGGAAAAGAATCTTGGCACGTTCAACGACGGCTGGCGAACCTTTTTCATCCAAGAACGAAACAAGAGCTTCGCCTGTGGCCAAATCCATGATGGCATCTTCGGTCTTGAAGGCCGGATTGACGCGGAAAGTCTGGGCGGCAGCACGCACGGCTTTTTGGTCTTGTGGCGTAAAGGCACGTAATGCGTGCTGGACACGGTTGCCAAGTTGCGCCAGAACATTGGCCGGCACATCGCTCGGCACCTGCGTAATGAAGTAAATGCCAACGCCTTTTGAACGAATTAAGCGGATGACCTGCTCGATTTTATCCACCAATGCCTTCGAGGTGCCATCGAAAAGCATGTGAGCTTCATCGAAGAAAAACACCAGTTTAGGCAGCTCCAAGTCGCCGACTTCGGGCAGACGCGAATAGAGTTCCGTCATCAGCCAGAGCAGGAAAGTGGAATACAGTTTCGGATTCAGCATCAGTCTGTCGGCAGCCAGGACATTCATCACTCCCTTACCGTTTTCAACAGCAAAAAGGTCTTCGATATTGAATTCCGGTTCACCGAAAAACTTGTCGCCGCCTTCGCTTTCGAGTTGCAGCACGGCACGCTGAATGGCGCCAATGCTAGCAGATGCAATGTTGCCATATTCCGTTGTGAACTTCGATGCGTTTTTGCCCACGAAATCGAGCATCAGGCGCAGGTCCTTCAAGTCGATGAGCAGCAGGTTGTTGTCATCGGCGATGCGGAACACGGCATTCAGCACGCCGGCCTGGGTTTCGTTGAGTTCCATGAGACGGGCCAAAAGTTGCGGTCCCATCGATGAAATGGTGGCACGCATCGGGTAGCCTTGCTCGCCAAACACATCGAAGAAACGTGTCGGGCAACCTGCAAACTGCGGATTGAAAATGCCAAATTCAGGGCAGCGTTTTTCGATGAAGCTGCTCATGGCACCCGCCTGACTGATGCCCGAAAGGTCGCCTTTCATGTCGGCCATGAAGCAAGGCACACCCGCCTGACTGAACGATTCGGCAATGACTTGCAATGTGACGGTTTTTCCAGTACCTGTTGCGCCTGCAATCAGTCCGTGGCGGTTGGCCATTTTGCCTATCAGGTTGATAGGGCCATTATCGCTGTGCGCGATGTATAGTTGATGTTCTTCGGTGTACATATCAATTACAATTTAAAGATTCAAAAATTTAAAATTCAAGATTCAAAGATTTTTGAGGCAAATATAACGACTCTTTATCAAGGATTGATATTGAATCTCAAATATTTTATCGTCAGGCCTTGGTCAAGCCACATCTGTTCGTAGAAAGTCCGGATGGATTTTACTTCCAAATCATCGTCATTGGCGTATAGGTCATCGTAATTGTAATAAAGTTTAAGTCCTTGTTTTTCAATCACATCATGCAAAGT
>JAGHSL010000248.1 GCA_018065885.1 Candidatus Limimorpha equi | reverse complement strand
GTTCGAACTACCCAATCTGCAAAGCAACTGCATCGGGGCAGCCTACTGTTCGCCCGATGGTCAAAGCCTGTATTTTTCATACAACGATGGCGACCCGCACGGCAGCCGCGACATTCTTTCCGCCGAATTGGAAAACGGCATCTGGGCTTGGACAAAGAAAGTCCCGAACATCAATTCAAGCAGCTGGGAATCACAGCCTTGTCTCAGTCCCGATGGAAAGGAAATGTTTTTCACAAGAAGAGTGAAAAACTATTCGCAAATCATGTATTGCACACGCGACAGCGTGAATGGCGCATGGTCACAGCCCAGAAGAATGGATTCCATTATCAACAAGACTGATGGCAACCAAATGGCGCCATTCCTGCACCCCGATGGCAAGACCTTGTATTTTTCATCTGACAAGCTGCTTGGCATGGGCGGCTACGACATTTTCATGAGTCAGCGCAATGCCAGCGGACAATGGAGCGAGCCTGTCAATTTGGGCTATCCCATCAATACGGAACAGGACGAAATCAATTTTTACGTTGCGCCTGATGGCAAAACCGCCTTCATTTCGTCGCAACGCGATGGCGGTTTTGGCGGTTACGACATCTACACTTTTGAATTAAACGAATCATTGCGTCCCGAAGCCGTCACCTATTTTGATGGCAAAATCGTGGAGCTGGATGTTTATCCCGAAGAAATCAACCATGGTGACACATTGACAATCAAAAACATACAATTCGAGTTCAATAGCGCAGCACTCACCAAAGATTCAAAAGCCGGCATTGAAAAAATTGCAGAATTGTTACAGTCTCATCCCGAATTTGATGCCGAATTGGCTGGTCACACTGACAATGTGGGCAATGAGAGCTACAATCAGAAACTCTCAGCCGACCGCGCCAACGCCGTTAGAAACGCCCTTATTAATATAGGTGTAAAATCCGACAGGTTGACGGCGAAAGGTTACGGCAGCTCCCAGCCTCTTGTTCCGAACGACTCGGAAGAAAATCGGGCAAAAAACCGCAGGACTGAACTAATTATTTTGAAATAGTGCTATCTTTGCGCCCAAAATACACAATCACCATGAAAAAGACATTTTCTCTTTTAGTTTTATTATTTGCAGCAATATTTGCTCAAAGCGCACCTGTCAGTATTGAAAAAGCACACAGCGTTGCATCCAAGTTCTTGACCGCCAATGCAAAAAGCAATGTCAGCCGAAATGCGGAAGTCGTTTATACCTTTACCGCCACTGACAGCACGGCCTGCATTTACGTTTTCAACACCGACAAAGGTTTCGTCCTCGTTTCAGCTGACGACCACGCATACCCTATTTTGGGCTATTCCGAAGAAGGCCAGTTCGACATCGACCAGATTCCCGACGGCCTTAATTTTCAACTGAATAGTTTTGTTGAACAAATCGAATGGGCTATTCGCGAAGACTACATCACCGACGATGTCGTTGCACAATGGCGGCAGGTCGAATGTGATGGCAACCTTTTGTCACACAGAAACGAAAGAACAGTAGATGCTTTGATTAGAGACACTTGGAATCAGAATTGCTATTATAACGACTTATGTCCATACGACAAAAACGGTCCTTGCGAGCGTGTTTATGTCGGCTGCACAAGTCTTGCCGTCGGACAGATCTTGCGTTACTGGGAATATCCCGAACATGGTCAGGGCACGGTTTCATACACGCCTTCCGGCTATCCTTTTCAATCTGTGAACCTTTCTGAAGCCACCTATGATTATGCAAACATGCCCGACAATCTTACTGGTGGAAGTCCAGAAATTCAACGCACCGCCACCGCCACCCTGCTTTGGCATATTGGCGTAGCCTTACATGCCAGTTACGGTCCCAACGGAACAAGTGCTATCCCCGAGAACGTTCCCAATGTGTTAAAGAACAACTTCCTATACACCAACGGATTATATGGACAATGGAAAGACGATAACGATAGCTGGATCACTCAATGCAAAGCTTCCCTCGACCAAGGTTGCCCTATTCATTACAGCGGCTGGAGCGCAAGTGGTTCCGGCCATAGTTTCGTCTGCGACGGCTACAACAGTAACGACCAATTCCATTTCAATTGGGGATGGAGCGGTTCAGGGAACGGATATTATGCCATTGGAGCCTTGAATCCTTCTGGTCACGAATATAATTCAAGCAATTACGCCATTTTCAACATCCGTCCGCGAACCGATGTCTATTGCGACATCAACTTAACGGCAAATCCTAATAATGGAGGAACCGTCAGCGGCGGCGGCACCTATCAGGAAGGGCAGTCCTGCACCATCAGCGCAACAGCCAACTCCGGTTACACTTTCCTAAACTGGACTGAAAACGGCAATTTTGTCTCCTCCTTTGCAAATTACACTTTCGCCGTGACAGGCGACAGAAACCTCGTGGCGAACTTCACACAAAACGCCTATACAATTGCCACATCGTCCAATCCTTACATTGGCGGAAGCACCTCTGGTGGCGGCAATTTCACACACGGCCAATCATGCACCGTTCACGCCACGGCAAATGCGGACTACACTTTCACGAACTGGACCGAAAACGGAACGCAAGTCTCCACAAATGCCGACTACACTTTCAACGTGACGGGCAATCGGAATCTTGTAGCCAATTTCAGTCAAAGCAATTTCACGATTACGACATCCGCCAACCCGAACAATGGCGGAACGACCACTGGCGACGGTTCTTATATGCTTGGCCAATCGTGCACCGTTCAAGCCACGGCAAACATGGGCTACACCTTCGCAAACTGGACCGAAAACGGAACAGAAGTCTCCACTGATGCCTCGTATACCTTCAACGTGACAAGCAACACGAATCTGATTGCCAATTTCGAAGCCGAAGTTTATGAAATCACCGTCGATTGTGATGCTGAAATGGGAACCGTTAGCGGTGGCGGAAGTTTCATTTACGGACAGACCTGTGGCGTGTTTGCAATAGCCAACGACAATTACATCTTCGAGAATTGGACTGAAGACGGAGTCGTGGTAGCAACAGACAACCTCTTCTCTTTTGAAGTGACCGGCAATCGCAATCTGACGGCAAACTTCTTACCCACCATCGTTGAAATCAGTGCCACGACCAATCCTGAAAACAGCGGAACAATAACAGGGACTGGCATTTACAGCCTTGGCGAAAGTGTCACGCTTTCGGTGCTGCCAAACACCTACTACACCTTTGAAAATTGGACGGAAAACGGCGAAATCGTCTCAACCGAACCTGAATATACCTTTGTCGTCAACGGAGAAAGAAATCTCGTTGCCAATTTGTATTATTTTGATGGCATAGCCAATCATGAGGAAAGTGATTTCATAGTCTACCCGAATCCGGCCCACGATTTCGTCATTATCGAAGGCAGCGGCATCAAGGAAGTCAAGATTTACAATCTTTATGGTCAGCTCCTGCTTTCCGAAAACATCAGCGACATTTCTGAAATAAGACTGAACATCAGCGATATTCGTGCAACAGTTTGTTTTGTCGTACTGCATACCGAAAATGGAATTATTACAAAAAGAATTGTCAAGGAATGAAAATTACTATGAAAAACAAGATTTTGAAAATTGCAGTGCTTTTATTTCCCTTTATCATAGTGTCATGTGATAAGGAGTCGATAAAAAAAGACATACATTTTTCAATTTTAGGCGACAGCTTTTCTACTTTCGAAGGCTTTGTGACTCCTGAAAGCAATGACGTTTGGTACAAATTGCCGCCAAACAATTACATTGATGTCACAGATGTCAGCCAAATGTGGTGGAGTCGGATTCAAAATACGATGAACTGGAAACTTGAACGAAACAATTCTTTTTCTGGTTCGGTGTTATGCAACTATGACACAACCAATTACTACGGGCCGCATTCTTTCATCAGACGCGCTGACGATTTGGGCAATCCTGATGTCGTTTTCGTTTTTGGCGGCACCAACGACCTTTGGCAAAACGCGCCACTCGGCGATTTTCAATATGAAGATTGGACGGATGAAGACCTGTGCTTTTTCCGTCCCGGGCTGGCTTTTTTGTGCCAAAAGCTAAAAATCACCTATCCGGCAGCAACAATCTGCTTTATGATTGACATGCAACTCGGCCAGGAAATCGTCGATTCTTTTCACACCATCATTGCTCATTACCAAGTGAATTATATTGATTTGTACGACATCGCCAAAGACTGGGACCATCCAACGGTATTAGGAATGAAATCCATTGCAGATCAAACGATTGCTGCAATTCAAAAATGATTTAATGACGGAATCTGTATCTTATTGTCAAGTCCTTCATGTCGGGTTGGGGAACATCCCAATAGGGCTTTTCTCCATCTTCGTTATCGTCCTCAATTTCATCATTTTTGTCTTCGTCATTTTCTTCTTCCCAATGAAATTCTTCTTTTTGCGGCCCTTTGTGACGATAAATGAAAGCGAGAAAAACTCCCGTAAGGAATCCTGCCAGATGGCCTTCCCATGAAATGTTCATCGGCTTGGCGAACACGGGAATCATGCCCCAGATGAAACTGCCGTAAAGAAAAACCATTATCAGCGAAATGGCAATCAACTTGGCATCGCGGCGAATGAAGCCGCTGGTGATGAGGAACAGGTTTAAGGCATAGACCAAGGCACTTGCCCCAACGTGAACGCCTCCTGACGCAATGCACCAAGTGAAAAATCCGCTGATGAAAAACGCCAAAGCGAAAACCTTTGAGGCAATGCTCCTGTAACAGTAATATAATGCTGTGCCCAAGACAAGTATGGGGACGCTGTTGGTGAACAAATGTTCCCAGCTGGCGTGAAGAAACGGCATGGTGAAAATGCCGTAAAGGCCTTTCCATGAATGCGGCATCATGCCATATTTGCCCAAATCGATGCCAAAACAATACTCCATCAGTTTCACGATCCACATAAGGACAACGAAACAGACGGGAACGAACAGACACCCGAAAAATTTTTTCTTTTCCTGCTTTTCTTCCATAGCGATGCCATTTTTGCAATAATTGTGCCTTTGCAAATATCGGTAATTATGGCAGAGAAAATCGCTGTAAAAATGGCATTATTTCTTCCAAACGTTCACGATTTCACCGATGTAGGCGTAGTGGATGCCCATGCCTCGGTCGCCATAGAAAGCTTTCACATCATCGCAAAGTTTGTCCAATTCAAATTGGTGCGCATAGATGATTTTGCACTCGATGGCGAGATTGGCTTCTTCGAAAATCGGGTTGCCCAGCTCGGTGAAGGTCGGGTGAAGGCCTGCCAGAGTGAGTTTGTCGCCTTCGCGGCCTGAGTGTGAGCCGATGTAAATCAAGGCATCGTGCATCTCTTCAGGAAATGCGGTGACAGTGAAATATTCGTTGCGTTGCATGAATTCGTGGGTGTAGCGGTCGGTGGAGACGTAGACCGTGAAAATCGGTTTGTTCCAAAGTACGCCGAGGTCGCCCCATCCGATGGTCATGGCGTTCATGTCGCCTTCCTTGCCGACGGCGAGCGCCATCCAGTCGTTGCGCAACATGCTGACCGTGTTGCGGATTTGGTCAGGTTCAATGGCCTTCCAAGTTGCGGAATCGTTGCTCATTTCTGTTTCAGTTTCAGTAGTTTGAATTGCGTTTTCTTTCTCGTTGCATGATGCCAGTCCGACAAGCATCAGTGCTGCAAAGATAATTGATTCGATTGATTTTGCCATGATATGATGTTTAAATGTGATTGCCGAGTTTTGTGCCGACATACATGCCCGCCCAGACGAAAAGCAGACAAAGGACAACGGTGCCCAAAATGTAAGTGCCAGCGTTGAGGTAATTACCCGAGCGCAGCATTTCCAACGACTGCGCCGAGAAAGTGGAGTAGGTGGTGAAGCCACCGCAAAGTCCGACGGTGAGCATGAGTTTCCAATCTCCACTCGTGCAGGTCGCCATGAAAAGACCGATGAGGAACGAGCCGATGCCGTTGACGCATAATGTGGCTGTCCAAGAAGAACAATGCAAGGCGTTGCCAGCAAGGGTGGCCAAATAGCGCAGTATGCTGCCCGCTGCACCGCCAAGACCTACTATGAGAATGTTTTTGAGCATGATAT
>JAGHSL010000100.1 GCA_018065885.1 Candidatus Limimorpha equi | reverse complement strand
ATATAGTGATTTTATAATGAAATGAATAATATTCTATTATTGTACAAATGTAAATCGAAAAAAGTTTCATTTTGTAAAGATTTATTTTTTACTTTTGTAAATTCAAAATGAGGTAAAATTGAAAATTTCGGTGACTATGAAAGAACGTATCGAGCAAATCATAAGGGCGAAAAATCTGACGGCAACGGAGTTCGCCATGAAGTTGGGCATTCAGCCTTCCAATGTTTCTCACCTTTTGGCGGGACGCAACAATCCGAGTCTGGAGTTTGTGAAAAAGCTGAAAGAGACTTTCCCCGAATACAACCTCGACTGGATTGTTTTTGGCAAAGGACCTGTTACAGTGTCGGAACCATTTAAGGAACAGAATCCCGTTTTGGAGTCTGTAGTTGAACAGAAAAAGGGAAAAAACGAGCCTGCACCTGCTGACGATTTTGCCAACACCTTGTTTGATACACGGAATATTGACATTCCTTCGACTGCTGATAATCAGCGTGAAACAAAAAAAACGTCGCTGAAAAGCATAGTTTTGGTATATAACGACAACAGTTTTGAAGTGCTGCAGCCGAAAACAATGTGATTTCTTTATATATAATAAGGTGAACCTATTGAGAAATTATGTAATTTTGCCCACTTATTTTGCGCAAAATTATGCAAACGGAATCATTTTATAATCAGTTTGATGCTGTAATTCATTCGTTTAAGAAGATTCTCGTGGTTTCTCATGTCAATCCAGACGGCGATGCCATAGGTTCTTCTTTGGCGATGTGTTTTTTCCTCAAGAAGTTTGGTGTTGATGCTAAAGTTTTGGTACCCAACGATTTTCCAGGTTTCTTGTCGTGGATGCCTGGAGCGCACGATATTCTGATTTATGAAAGTCAAACGGAGCTGGCGCAGGAGTGGATTTCGACTGCTGAGTGTATTATTATGCAGGATTTCAACAATTTATCGCGTTCCGGATTGCTCCATAACGAGATTGGAAAGACGCGTGTTCCGCGTGTTTTGGTCGACCATCACCGCGACCCCGACATGAGCCAGTTCTGTTGCGGATGGTCGGAAACCAATGTCTCGAGCGCTTCAGAATTGGTGGCCGAAATCATTCTGCATTACGGCGAGAACTATTTGGACGAAAGCATTGCCACGGATTTGCTGGTCGGCATTATGACCGATACGGGTTCGTTTGCACATTCAATCTATCACCCGCGCACTTTCGAAATCGTCGGCGCATTAGTCAAGAAATCAATATCTTACAATGATATTCACCGTCTGGTATACGATACTTTCTCGGAAAGCAGATTGCGCCTGTTGGGGTATGCTATCAATAAGATGGAGGTTTTGGATGACTATTCTACTGCCATCATTGCCTTGAGTAAGAGCGAACTTGACTCCTTCGACTATCATGTTGGTGATACTGAGGGAATTGTGAATTATCCGTTATCGCTGAAAAAGATAAAAATGTCGGTTCTGATAACCGAACGGCAGGGACAGATACGGCTCTCGTTCCGCTCGAAAGGCGAGTTTTCGGTGCATGAGCTTTCTAACAAGCATTTCAAAGGCGGTGGACATACCAACGCAGCTGGTGGCACTTTGGATTGCACGATTGAGGAAGCGGTTGAGAAACTGAAATCGGTGTTGCCTGATTATAAGGATATGTTAAATTATTGATAATGAATAGATTTATTAAATATTTGTTCTTCGGTTTCCTTATTGTGCTTCTTGCTTGCGACCATAGTCAGGAGGCGCCGCAAAAGACTGATCCGAATGCTTTGAAACAAAGCATGGAGAAAGCCAATCGCTATATGGTGAACGACGAAGAGGCTGATATTGAGGATTATGTGAGCCGTCACGGGCTGAACATGATTTCAACGGGAACGGGATTGCGTTACGTCATTTTGAAGCAGGGTTCCGAACAGCTGATTCAGGAGGGGCAGATGGTTCGCATGGAATACGAATTGCGTTCCATTACTGGCGATTTGATATATTCTTCTAAAAATGAGGGAATTAAGGTGTTCAAAGTGGGAGAGGGAACTGTCGAATCAGGTCTTGATGAAGCCATGAAATATCTGCATGAAAACGATATCGCAACCTTAATCATTCCTTCGCATTTGGCCTACGGGCTTCATGGCGACGATAACAAGATACCTGCCTATTCGACACTAATTTACACGATTAAAATAATAGATATTCAATAACTTATGAAAAGAAAATGTTTTTCATTCGCATTACTGTGCGTGGCCTTTGTAACGCTGTTTGCTTCATGTGGCCAAAAAGACCAGAGGTTTCCGGGGTATAAGAAAACTTCCGATGGTCTGTATTATCGTTTTTACAACCAAAACAAGGCTAATGCCTTGCCCGAGAAGACGAATTTCCTGAAGATGTCAGTATTGTGCTATCTTGATGATTCACTGTACTATGACTGGGCTGAAACCCAAGGCATCATTCATCTTCAGCTGGCTGAACCACGTTTCAAGGGCGATTTGCACACAGCCGTTGCCATGATGCGCGAGGGCGATTCCGCTTCGTTCTACATTAAGGCCGATTCCATCGCCTCCATTTACTATTCCCAGGATCCTGTGGCCGTTGGCTTGAAGGCTGATGACTATTTCCGCTATGAAATCAAGATGCTGGAAGTCAAGACGGCTGAGGAATTTCAGGCTGAAATTGACCAGATGAAGGTTGATATGCAAAATGAATCGAAAGAAGCCTTGGCTGCTTATATCGCAGACAATAACATTGATGTAACTCCTACTGAATCTGGTATTTATATTATACCGATTTCAAATGGCAAAGGCCGTTGCCCAGAACAAGGCGAGAAAGTCGATGTCAATTATGAAGTCTATCTCCTTGATGGAACGAAAGTAGGCTCATCATACGACCAGAATGAGAAGTTCTCTTTCGTTTTGGGCGAAGGTTATGCAATTCCCGGTTGGGAAGAAGTGTTGCCGATGATGCATCAAGGCGACAAGGTGCGTGCCATCATTCCTTACGAAATGGCTTACGGTGAGCACAACATGGGCAATGTGAAACCTTATTCGAATCTTGTTTATGATATTGAATTACTGAACATTATGACCAAGGATGAACAACTTCGTCAGGCTGAACGCGAAATGAAAGACCTCAAGGCAAAGTCGGAAAAGGATTTCGCTCAGTATGTGAAGGAGAATAAAATCGTGAATCACACGGAATCCGGACTTTATTATAACTTCGAGGTAGATAATGAGGGCACTACACCGACCGTTGGTTCAACGGCAAGAGTGAAATTCGAAGCTAAAATCATGGGTGGCAATGAATTAGGCTCATCTGACAAACTGGGCGAGTATTACGACATAGTTTATGGCCAGGGTACAGTGCTGAAGGGTCTGGAAGAAGGCATAGGCCTGATGTCGGCTGGCGATAAGGCCCGTTTCGTTTTGCCTTACAATTTGGCCTACGGCGAAAACCCTTACGGTTTGATTCCTGCCTACAGCAACCTGATTTTCGATGTCGTCATGCTGGATATTCTGAGCCCCGAAGATGCCAATCAGTCGAGGGTGGAAAGAGCCCATCAGGAATTTGACAAGTATTTGACTGACAATAAGATTAAGTCCAAGAAACGTGATTCTGGCCTCGTTTATGTTTGCAACAAGAAAGGCTCAGGCGAATGCCCGACTGCCGGTCAGACGGTAACGGTGCATTACACAGGTAAGCTGATGGATGGCCGTGTCTTCGATTCGTCGGTTGAACGTGGCGAACCTATCGACTTCGTTTTGGGCGAAGGCCGCGTTATCAAGGGATGGGATGAAGGCGTTGCCCTGATGAAAAAGGGTGAAAAAGCCACATTGGTTATTCCTTTTGATATGGCTTACGGTAGCCGTCAAACGGGTCCTATTCCTCCTTATTCGAATCTTGTATTTGATATTGAAATAATTGACATTAAATAAATTACAAAATTAACTAAACTATTTAAACAATGAAAAAAAGTGTTTTTTGCATGGCTGCTGCTGCCATGATGCTCGCTGGCATGACTTCATGTCAGGAAAAAAGCCCTTACGAGGGTTATGAAATCAACGAAAACGGACTGAATTATCTGTTCTACACGCAAAATGAAGGTGAAACACCTGCTATCGGTGACATTATTGATGTCGAGTTTGGTTGCACGGTGAATGACACCAATGCCATTATCCCTACCATGCCAAACGTATTCCGTTTGGAAGAACCTTTGTTTGCCGGCGACTTCTTCGAAGGTCTTGCCATGATGCACAAGGGCGACTCTGCTTCATTCATCGTGAACATTGATTCTACTTTCACCACTTTCTTCGGTCAGCCAAGCCTTCCTGAAGAGTTCAATTCTACGGATGTCATGAGATTCGATGTTAAAGTGACCGATTTCTGCACCGAAAGCGAATACAAGGCTAAAATGGCAGAAAAAGCAAGACAAGCTGCTGCTGAAAGAATTGAAAAGATGAAAGCCGATTATCCTGAAGAAACCGCCAAGGCAGCTTTGGATTTGCAGAATTATCTGAACGCACAGGGTATTGTGGCTGAACCTACGGCATCAGGTCTGGTTTATGTGATGACCCAAGAAGGTAATGGCGAAAAACCAGCTGAAGGTCAGATGGTTAAAGTCCATTACACAGGTAAACTGTTGGATGGCACTGTGTTCGATTCATCAGTTGATCGCGGCGAACCTATCCAGATACCGATTGGCGTTGGCCAAGTCATTCCTGGCTGGGACGAAGGCATTATGTTGATGTCGAAAGGTGAAAAGGGTGTGCTTTACATACCTTATTTCCTTGCTTACGGCGACAGAGGTGCTGGTCCTGACATTCCTGCATTCTCAAACCTGATGTTTGAAGTTGAACTGATTGATTTTGAATAAGATGAATAAAGTGTTTGGCAAAGTCGTTTCCATTTTGGCCTTGGCGTTGATGGTATCATGCCAGAGCGATTCCATTTATTCTGGATTCAAGAGAATGGACAATGGCGCCTACATGAAATTCTACGAAAGAAGCAACGAAAAGGTTACGCCGCGCCTCAAGGACGGCGTAACCTTTGAAATGGCACAGTATTTCAATGATACGCTGCTGTTTACGACGGTTGGCGATGAGCCGGTCGATATTGTTTTGGAACCGGCGGCTTTTGTTGGCGACGTTACCGATGCCTTGATGAACATGCACATCGGCGATTCGGCCCGAATGGTGGTCATTGCCGATTCCGTATTTTCGGCGGTGATGGAAATGGAAACCCCTGAAGAGTATGCCGGCAAGGCGATTTACTACGATTTGAAGCTCCTTTCCATAACGCCATACGAAGAAATCGAGGCATCCTACATGCAGTATCTTGATAGCCTGCGCATGGCGGAACAGACTGTTTTGGAGCCTTATAGAAATGCTGAAAACGAAATCACCGAATCGGGAATTATCGTTCTCGGAAAAACTGGAAATGGCAAGACAGCCAATATGGGCGATTATGTCAATTTTGATTTTCTGTTATGCTCGCTTGAAGGCGATACCATTATGAATTCGTTTGACGTTGAATCGCTTGATTTCCAGTATGGTTCGGAAGATTTTCTGTCGAAAGGTTTCACTGAAGCTGTTGGCATGGTGAAGGAAGGTGGCCGTCTGAATTGCGTGTTGCCGTCTTCATTGGCTTTCGATAGTGTCGGCTATCAGCAAATCATTCAGCCTTATATGCCTTTGCGTGTGGAATTGCAGATGAACAGCATCATGAGCAAGGAAGCACACGACAAGTTTGTTGCCGAAGAGAAGGTAAAACGTCAGGCGGAACATGAAAAAGTGATGGAAAAACAGCGTCAGCTGATTGCCAAATATGTGAAAGACAATAATATCACTGAGGAACCATCGGAAACGGGATTGTATGTGATTTGGAAAGAAAACGGCACAGGCGATATGGCTCAATGGGGCGACAAAGTTGCCATTCATTACACCATCTATAATCTGAATGGTGAGGAAGTTGAGTCGAGTTACAAGTATGATATGCCGATGCAATTCACCATAGGTAATGGTGAAATGATTCTTTCCATTGAAGAAGCCTTGATGCAGATGAACTCTGGTTCGAAGGTGAGGCTGATAGTGCCTTCCGACCTTGGTTTCGGCGAGATTGAAATCGACCCGCAGTTGCTGCCCGCCGATTCGCCTTTGGTAATCGATTTGGAGCTGGTTTCCATTGAATGAACCGAAAAAGGAGCGGCCGCGAGGTTGCTCCTTTTTGGTTGTTTTTGGAAATTTTTAGACTATATTTCCCTGAAAAAGGTTGGCTCAAAAAGACAAGAGTCAACCTTTTTCTGGAAAACACGACTTTTTGTGAAGCAGAAATTCAATGATGATGTTTTTCTTCCAAGAATAGTTAAGCTACAGGCCTTGAGAATATCATTTCGTAATGGTAGGTATAGGATTTTGCGCTAATTACATCGAATCCTTTAATGAAACTTGCTCTTGCATGATGCTTGTTTTGCGCAAAAATAGTTTTTTTTGTCCATAGAAAGCCGTTGACCGATTATTTAATTAACTTTGCAATCAAATCTTTCAGTTTTGAAACGCGTAATCGTATCGGTAATCAATGATTTGGTGACGGACCAAAGGGTGAACAAGTCTTGCTTGACATTGCAAAAGGCTGGTTATGAGGTTCTTTTGGTTGGCCGTAAGCAGCGTAAAAGTCCGCCTATGGATGAGCGTTCGTATGCTTCGCATCGTATGAAACTGCTGTTTGAAAAAGGACCTTGTTTTTATGCAGAATACAACATTCGTCTTTTCTTTTTCTTGCTGTTTCATCGTGCTAATCTTTTGCTTTCCAATGATTTGGATACTGTTTTGCCGAATTTTTTCGTTTCTCGTCTGAAAGGCATCAAGATGATTTACGACAGCCATGAATATTTCACCGAGACTCCGGAATTGATTCATCGCCCGAAAGTGCAGCGTGTTTGGAAACGCATTGAAGAATTTGCCGTTCCAAAATTGGGTGAAATGATTACGGTTTGTGATTCGATTGCCGATTTGTTCCGCGAAAAATATGGTGTCAAGGTGCATGTCATCCGTAATATTCCGCCGCAAAAAGCATTGCCGTCAAAGGGTGATAAGGCTGAACTGGGATTGCCGCTCGACAAACATCTGCTTGTGCTTCAAGGCTCTGGCATCAATATTCAGCGTGGTGCTGAAGAACTGGTTCAGGCCATGCAGTATCTGAATGATTGCCATTTGATGATTATTGGCGGTGGTGATGTGTTGCCCATTTTGAAACAAATGGTTGTCGATTTGAACATCGCTGACCGTGTTCGTTTCTTGCCGCGCATGTCGTATGCCAACATGATGGGCTATACGCAAAATGCGGAGTTGGGTTTCTGTTTGGATAAGGATACTAACTTGAATTACCGTTTCAGTCTGCCCAACAAACTTTTCGATTTCATTCAGGCAGGTGTGCCGATTGTTGCATCTCATTTGACTGAAATAGAGAAGATTATACGAAGATATGATATAGGATCCTTCATTGAAAATCACGACCCGAAAACGATTGCAGCAACTATTCAGAATGCGCTTTCCGATGCAGAAAGATATGGAAAATGGAAACAGAATCTGACTGTAGCCGCCCAGGATTTGCGCTGGGAAAACGAAGAAAAGGCATTGCTCGCAATTTATCAACAGTATGGCTGACAAACATTTACATATTATCTCTTTTGATGTGCCGTATCCTGCCAACTATGGCGGTGTCATTGATGTGTTTTACCGCATTAAGGCACTCACCGACAGCGGAATAAAGGTCCATTTGCATTGCTATGAATATGGTCGCGGGCGTCAAATTGCTTTGGAAAGGTTGTGTTATGAGGTTTTGTATTACAAACGCGACACTTCGTTTGCCCGCCAGTTGAGTCTTTTGCCTTATATCGTCACTTCGCGCAGTTCGGAGGAATTGGCGAAACAGCTTCAGAAAGACAATTACCCCATTCTTTGCGAAGGCTTGCATACGACAGCCATTTTGAATGATAACCGACTGAAAGACAGAAAGATTTTTGTCCGTGCGCATAATGTTGAGCATGATTATTACCGTGCCTTGGGCAAATCGGAACACAGCCTTTGGAAAAGGATTTTTTATTTGGCGGAATCGGTGAAACTGCGTCGTTATGAACCGGTTTTGGCTAAGGCAAAGGGAATTTTCGCCATTGCACAGCAGGATTTCGACTATTTCTCGAAGCGTTATGGCAAGACGATATTGCTGCCTGGCTTCAATGCTCAGGATTCGGTTTGTTCGGAGTCGGGTAGGGGCGATTACGTCCTTTATCATGGCAATTTGTCGGTGCGTGAAAATGCCGATGCTGCTGAGTGGCTGATTGAAAACGTGTTTTCCGAATTGGAAATTCCGTGCGTGATTGCGGGTTTGAATCCGTCGGAAAAGTTACAGAAATTGGCATCGGAATATCCGAACATCACTTTGACGGCCAATCCCGATGATGCTGAAATGATCGACTTGTTGCGTCAGGCGCAAATCAATATTTTGGTGACCAGTCAGCCTACCGGATTGAAACTGAAATTGTTGAATGCCTTGTATAATGGGCGCTTCTGCTTGGTCAATTCGGATATGCTGAAAGGAACGGCATTGCAACCGCTATGCATCGTGAAAGATGAACCCGAGGAAATCATTGCTGAAATCAAGCACTTAATGGATGAGGATTTCACCGAAGACGACATCGAGGAACGCGATGCCATGATGAAGCAATTGTATCGGAATGAGGAGAATGCTAAAATCCTCATTAACACGATTTTTTCGGCTTAATCCATCACCGAGCAAGAAATCGTCCCGTTGTCGCATTTGATCACGCGCGACGGATACTTTTGCATCAATGTGTAATTGTGGGTGGCCATCAGTACGGCTGTGCCGCTTTCGCTGATTTTGCGGAGCAGGCGCATCACGTCGATGGTGGTTTCAGGGTCGAGGTTGCCGGTAGGCTCATCGGCGAGAATGATGAGCGGGTCGTTGAGCAAGGCGCGCGCAATGG
>JAGHSL010000148.1 GCA_018065885.1 Candidatus Limimorpha equi | reverse complement strand
TCAGCATCGTAAGCGCTTTCGGCCTTGAAAATATCCATAGCCAAATGCGGAGAAACGACATAATAGCCCATTTCGACCAACGGACGGCTAATGGAAGTGTAAAGGAACTCCTTGGCATCAACGCAAGTCGTGTTGTTAATCGGAGGCATCACCAATATGACGAGCGGCTTTTCTTCATAAAATTTTGAATACTGCTCGCCTCTTGTGAGACTACTTGAAGACCCACATGAGGCAAACGTCACACATAACACGATAAAAAACAATAATTTAGCTGTTTTCATAATTAATTACTCATTTGTTTAATAATTGGTGACAAAAATGTTGCCGACTCTGGGTACAATTCCATTTCCCGCTCTAACAATTCCAAACCTCTTTCGTGGAAATAAGAGGAATAGTCATCCATATTGCCGAACACATTCTTCTGCTTTGCAGTTGCATACTGAAGGAACATGCCTGCGGTTTCGGGCTTGAGCAGAAGATAGCCATATTCTGCGCAAATGCCTGGAGGTATGACATTTCTGGCTCCACCAGGATTCTTAATCATGTATTCGTAAAAGCACAATAACTCGCACATGCTTTCAGGCGACTGCTTGTCGAAGGAATTATAGGACAATTCATCATATCTGGTGTAATTATCACTATTATGCGGTCTTCCCCAATTGTAGAGATTGCTCGGCCCTGAACAAGAGGCAAATAGCGCAAGAAAAAGTGCAGAAATCAATATTTTTTTCACAGCTCAATGATTTTGGTTTCAGAGGTAGAAATGACAACTTTCTTTGAATAGACTTCCTTTCCGTCCTTAGTCACTTTCACATCGTGAGTTCCAGGTGTAGTCGTAATCACATATTTAGCCGTTTTCTTAATGTCTCTTCTCGTCTTGTGGGCGATTTTCTTGACTGTGAAAGTATCGTATGTCGTACCATCAACCGTTACGACGACCGGATATTGCTCATTGGCTTCAAGGCTGATGTATGCGACATCGTCACGACCAGAGCTGACGCTATAACTACCCACGCCACAGTTTGAAAATGATGCCATGATAAACAGGCAAACCATTGCTAAAAAGAACTTTTTCATATCACTTTTCCATTAAATAATACATTTCAAGATTTTGTTTGTCGAACGAATCACCCGAATAGGTGCAGAATGAAATTTCCGTTTCAGGGGTATTGCCGGTATTCATAATGACAGTCAACTCGCCAAGTTTTGTTCCCGGAAGCTCGATATTCATGCCGTTCTGAGGATTTTTCACCACCTTGCCTTTTTTATAAAGATAGAATTTCGTGCCTGGAATTACACCTTGCGATGCGCCGCCCGAAATGACATAATTATCATCATCACATGAAAGCAGATAACCTCTCCAAGGATTATCCATACATTTATTAATCACGTTTTCAACAAGTTGAGTCAAAGCAGCCGAAATAGCCTTGTCGCTTAAAGTAGCATCATAACCGGCCGAACCACCAATACCCATAGTGGTTTTAGTAGTAGTTTCGGCATAACCTTTAGCCTCGTCAGAATAAATGATCAAACCTGACGCGACATCGACAAGGCGAATGCTTACACCAGCTTCAACAGTCTGAGTCTTCGTGCTGGAGAAAATCTTGTTGTCGCCCTCAACCTTTCTTCCGAATTCAGTGATTGAGCCTAAGATAATGTAATCCGCACCGATTTTCTGCATATCGGCGCCAGCCTCCTCGACCAAGACATCCAAATCGTCTCTTTCCAACAGGATGAATTTGCCGCTTGAAGCCAATTTCGACGACAGAATGTCCATCGCTTGTTTCCTCATCGGGTCGTTTTCCCTGTTGTAAAACAGTCCCTTGCCATATTGGGTTTCGTTTGTGAAACGGCCAATGGCAACTTTTCTTTTCAATGTCTTTTCTCCTTGTTCGCTCTGCGCAAACGCTGCCGTGCAGAAAAATGCACACAACAGCATCAAAATGACTTTTTTGTTTTTCATATTTAAATAATTTGAATTGTTTTCAAGAATCTCAGCAAAAATAAACTTTTAAATCCACATAGACGAATAATTACAGGTAGTAATCTATCAAACCATCAGCCGGCGATTGAATGATTTTGCCCAAATGGAGACCTTTTTCATCGAAACAAGCCTTCAAAATGGGTTTGAAATGAAACGCGACGGAACCCACAAAACTGACACTCAAATCATTAAAGTTATCATAGCGTTCAATAAAGATACGAATAAACTCATTAAAACTATCCGAACAGATTTTCCTAATATAAGGATGGTTTTGATGTTCGCCGGCAAATTTGCAGAAATCGGCAAGATAAAGATTCGGCTGAGGAAAATGATACAATTTGTCGATGAAATCCTTGTGGGTCAGTTGATAATAAGATTCAAAATCCTGCCTCAAATCGGCGGGCATAAAACCGTAAAAAAAGTCACGCAAAATGGTTTTGCCAATATGAGTGCCACTACCCTCGTCACCAACAAGATAGCCTAAAGAAATTGCTTGATTGACAATATTTTCACCATCATACAGACAAGAATTGGCACCTGTTCCCAAAATGCACGCAATTCCTTTTTCGTGCCCCAAAAGCCCATGTGCAGCAGCCATCAAATCGTGCGAAACATGAATTTCAGCCGCAGGAAAACGCCGCTGCAATGCAGACGACACAAGCTGGCAATTCTTTTCATTGCCGCAACCCGAACCGTAATAATTGATTTTTTCGACATCATCAGGGCAATCCGAAGGAAATTCAGTGTCAATAATAGCCGTAATTGTTTCCCAATCCGTATAATTCGGATTGAAGCCTTTCGTCAAAAAGCGCATTACAACCTGCTGTTCTTCAATTAGTATCCATTCCGTTTTGGTGGAACCGCCATCCGCTATCAAATACATACTCCAATTTTATTGTGCAAAGAAAATAAAAATAGGGATATAATCCAATGTTTTTTATAGATTTGCAGCGATTTTTGACACGAAAAATGCAATCGTGCGCAGTGAAAACCAACTTTGTAATTAACAATCAGTAAATCAAGCATTTGAAATGAGAAAATGGCGCATTGAAGATTCCGAAGACCTTTACAATGTGAAAGGTTGGGGCGGACACTATTTTTCCATCAACGAAAATGGTCATATCATCGTGACACCGAAGGAGGGCTGTGCTTCAGTTGACCTTCCACAACTTGTTGACGAGCTGGCACTTAGGGACGTTTCGGCACCTATTTTGGTGCGTTTCCCCGACATTATCGACGACCGCATCAACAAAATCGACTCCTGCTTTAAGGAAGCGGCTGCCGAATACGAGTTCAAGGGACAAAACTTTGTGGTTCTGCCAATTAAGGTGAACCAGATGCGTCCGGTAGTCGAAGAAATAGTCAGCCACGGCAAGAAATTCAACATCGGTTTGGAAGCCGGTTCCAAGCCCGAACTTCACGCCATCATTTCACTCAACACCGATTCCGACTCCCTCATCATCTGCAACGGCTACAAAGATGAAGAGTTCATCGAACTGGCGCTTTTGGCTCAAAAGATGGGACGTAAAATCATCATCGTCATCGAAAAGATGAACGAGTTGAGAATCACGGCAAAGATTGCCAAACGCCTGAAAGTCACGCCAAACCTCGGCATACGCATCAAGCTGGCCAGCTCCGGCGCGGGCAAATGGGAAGAATCGGGCGGCGACGGCAGCAAGTTCGGCCTTACCTCATCGGAAATGCTCGAAGCCCTCGACTTCCTTGAGGAGCACAACATGAAGGAATGTCTGAAACTTGTCCACTATCACATTGGAAGTCAGGTAAGTAAGATTAAGAGCATCAACATCGCATTGCGTGAAGCCGCACAGTTTTATGTGCAGCTGCACAAGATGGGTTACAATATCGAGTTTGTCGACATGGGCGGCGGATTGGGCGTTGATTACGACGGCACGCGTTCCTCAAGCCCAAGTTCGGTCAACTACAGCATTCAGGAATATGCCAACAACGCCGTTTTCTCCATCGTCGATGTCTGCGATAAAAACGGTCTGCCACACCCAAATATCATCTGCGAATCAGGACGCGCACTCACCGCACACCATTCCGTGCTGATCTTTGAAGTGCTGGAAACCACCTCGTTACCCGAATGGGACGAAGATGAAGAACCCGCCGAAAACGATCATGAACTGATTCACGAACTCTACAATTCATGGGACGAACTGAACAAAAACTCATCATTGGAAATCTGGCACGATGCGCAGGAAATCCGCGAAGAAGCCCTTAACCTGTTCAGTCTCGGTTTGTTAGACTTGAAATCACGCGCAAAAATCGAGCGTCTTTTCTGGTCCATTGCACGCGAAGTGAACCATATCGCCAGCGAGCTGAAACGCGTTCCTGAAGATTTCTTGTCATTGCCTAAACTTTTGGCCGACAAATATTTCTGCAACTTCTCATTGTTCCAGTCGTTACCCGACTCCTGGGCCATCGACCAGCTCTTCCCTATCATTCCAATCCATCGTCTGGACGAAAAGCCGACCCATCTCGCCACCT
>JAGHSL010000389.1 GCA_018065885.1 Candidatus Limimorpha equi | reverse complement strand
GTTTTCTTATCCAATTGCGAAATACGGGCACGTATTCTGACGCGACCGCCACGCAGACCGTCGTTATAGTTGGTGACATCCATCAGGCCGCCCGTCGGGAAATCGGGATAAAGCACGAAAGGCTCATCCTTGAGGTAGGCTATGGATGCATCTATCAGTTCATTGAAATTGTGCGGCAAAAATTTGGAAGCCAAGCCCACGGCAATACCTTCGGTGCCTTGCGCCAAAAGCAGCGGGAACTTGACAGGAAGCGAGACAGGCTCGGCATTGCGGTTATCGTAGGAGCGCGTCCAATCGGTAGTCTTATGATTAAAAACCACCTCTTTGGCAAACTTCGAAAGGCGGGCTTCGATATAACGCGGAGCGGCGGCATCGTCGCCTGTGAGGATATTGCCGAAGTTACCCTGCATGTCGATAAGCAGGTCTTTTTGAGCGAGTTGCACCAAAGCATCACCAATGGAAGCATCGCCGTGAGGGTGGTATTTCATGGTGTTACCCACAATGTTGGCCACCTTGTTGAAACGGCCATCATCCAATTCGTCCATCGAATGGAGAATACGGCGCTGCACGGGCTTCAAGCCATCCTCGATGGCTGGCACGGCACGCTCAAGGATGACATACGAGGCATAATCAAGAAACCAATTCTCGAACATTCCCTTGATGGGAACCACACGGAACTCTTTTTCCTGACTGTCAGCATCCAGAACGGCACCTTCACCGCCATTTTCCAATTCTTCGTTATCTTCAATATCCATAAAATCTCCTGTTTTTGCCGTAAAATAGGTTTAAGAGTGCAAAGATAGGAAAAAACCATTTATAACTCAAATGGAATCAGAATTGGCCAATCAAATATCCGAAACGAGAGCATTCCAATCAGGCATCGGCTCATAATTAGCTTGCACCTCCTTGACTTCCTCCAGTTTTTCGGTACTTAACTCCATTCTATAGACATGGTTGTATTCCGTGACAAAATAGACGAAGTCCTCATGGTCAAGATATTCGGTCCGAAACAGCATTAATGTCTTGTTTTCGAAAGGAATATCCTGTTTTTTCGAACGGCCATCAACCATTGGATACCAAGCTGTCAATTCCAAACCTTCAACATCCGAGTCATAATCGCCGTCCGTCACGATTGTAAACAGATTGCAGAAATCAGCTAAGCCCACAGTGGAAGGATACAAGAAATATATGATTCCATTAGCGATTTTCACCTCAGGTTTCCATTCTGGATAGCCTTTAGACTCATCATATAATTTCATGTGTCCCCAAAGAAAATCCGCCCTCTGCTGGGCATTCAAGCCTTTAATTCTGATAATCCTATCGCCATATCGCCGTGTCTCAACAATTGAAAACTTCCGATAATGACGCGTCTGAAAGCGTGGATAAAGAGTTACAAGCACAAAAACCAGCACCAGAAGAGTTCCTGCAATCAGCGACCATGCGAGCGAAAACTCAAAGAACATGACAAATGACAATCCATATATCAATACAATCGCAATAACTACGACAGTAAAACTCACATCCCTTTTCATATCACATCCTTATATAATGCAATTTTACGCAAACACGAAATTGCAACCCTTATTTCCACAACCTCAGCACCATCACCTCGCCCAAAAGCGCCAACAGTGCCATCAGCACAAACCATTTCCAAATGGACGATTGGTGCGCCATGGCATCCACAAGGTCGTTGGTGGCAAAATCAGCAGCATCAAGAACAGCAACCACATTCAGACCTGCCTGCTTGAAGGCCTTCTCAACATCCGTTTTTTCAACGAAATCCATGTGCGACTCAATGCGGTTTTCGTTCCATGCGATGACGCTTTTCACCGAATCGTTCTGCAACAATTCGTAAAAGCCAGCCTCCGGCAAATCATCATTCAGGTAAAGGCTGATTTTGTTGGCATGAAGTTCGGAAGATGGCATCATCTCGAAGCCGTTTTCCACATTGCGCAAGGTGAAAACGCGGTCGCCTTCAAGACTCACATCATTCAATGCCAACATTTTATCTCTTCCCAAAGTGTAGGCTATGTCGCCAACTTTTCCGCCCACCAAAGCCATTTTCACCATCATCGGAACAAACAGCGAATTGTCGGCCAAATCGCTCCAAACCGTATCGAGGCAAGTGGAGAACGCATAAACTTGGCCTTTGTCCAAACTCTTGCCCAACAGCAAGGCATCGCCGTTTTGCAAGGTGAGCAAGGCATCCGTTTGAGCAGTGGGTTGCAGGCGAATGTGTTTCGCAGCCTTTGGCAAATCAGCGTTTTGAGGCAAATCCAAAATCATGTCGGCAAAGAAATCGTGCTGAACGGCAAGGTTTTCCGCCGAAGTCGGAATTTCGTCCAGTTCGCCAAGGCGCAAGCCCGATTGCTCATAGAAATAGGTGTTGTTTTTCGGATTTTCCGAACATGGGAACATCACCACGCTGGCGCCATCGCCGGCACAATCCAGCAAGGTCTGTTGCAGGGTTTCGTTCAACTCAGCCGTCTCGTTCACAATGACGAACTGCGCTTTCGACAAGACATTCAAATCAATTCCCGAAGGCGACATGAGCACGTAGTCAAACTGCTCGTCATCATCGAAAAGCAAAGCGCTGGGACTATCCTCCTCCCCTATCTCGACCACCGAAAGGTTCGGTTTCACATGAAGCACAAAATAATAATCGTCGTCAAAAACAATGGGATGATCGGTCAAAGAAACCGTACATTTCCGATCGCCATTATGCTCCACCAAAAACTGCATGGCGACATCAGCCTCGCTGTTTTTCTCCACATCCACAGTTGCCGAAGCCACCGAATGGCCATCCATCATAAAACTGACTGGCAAGCCTTTCACAGCCTTATCGCCTTGATTCGCCACCCTCACATTGATTTCGTTGGTCAAGCCGGTCTGCATGATGGGCGAACTGAGCCAGACCGAATCGATGCAGATATTCGACAGGAACTCAGGCATCATCGGGACAGCGACAATCTGTAAAGAGGAATCCGCTTCTGCTGCCGAAAGGTCAAACGTATTTCTTTGGAAATCAGAATACACGAACAATGTCGACGATGAGAAGCCATGCTGTTTGCGCAACATTGCAAAACGTTCAAGCACCTCGCCCATGGCCACGGGATTGCCTTCCTGACTCATACGGTCCAACTGGTCGAGCATTTCATCCTGACTCATCGGATATTCGTTCTGGACTTCAAAGCTGTTGCTCATCAGCACATAACGGTTCGACGGATTGAGTTTCCGCACCAAATCACGCGCCGACTCACGCGCATCCTCAAACAAGGTCGTGCGTTGCGACTGCGACTTCATACTCATCGAATTGTCTAAATAAATGCCAATCAGGTTGTTTTCGGCATCGGTTTCAATTCTTTCATTAGGTTTGAAAGGAAACGCAAAAGCCAACACTAACGCCGCAATGAAAAGGCAGCGTAAGCACAAAGTGACGAAATATTTCAGTTTGCGCGTCTTGGCATTTTCCTGCTGTATGGTTTTCAGCAAAGCCGTATTGCTGAAATACACCAGCTTGTGCTTCCTGAAATTGAAAAGATGAACGGCAATCGGGATGGCTAAAGCCAACAATCCCCAAAGCATGTATGGATAGAGAAACTGCATGATATTCATTAAAATTTGCAAAGATAAGTTTTTCTCGCTGAATATAGATTTTTTTCGCCAAAACACCTTCACATTTCATCATTTTCACTTACCTTTGCCGAAAAATAGACGAAACATGGAAAACGGCAAGGAAAAGACACGGCGCTACATCAACCCACTCACCGATTTCGGCTTCAAGAAGGTATTCGGCGACGAGGAAATCATGCGTGAGTTCCTCAACGACCTGATTGAACCCGAATCACCCATTGTGCAGGTCACATTCATCGACAAGGAGATGCAGCCCGAAACGAAATACGAGCGCGGCGTAATTTATGATATGAGGTGCAGGTTAAGCTCTGGCGAAGAAATCATTGTCGAGATGCAGAACCGAGGACAGGACTATTTCACCGACCGCATTAACTATTACCTGGCACGCGCCATCGCCACGCAAGGCGAAAGAGGCGACAGCGAATGGAAATTCAACCTGCATCCCGTCTACGGAGTGTTCTTCATGAACTTCCACCGTGACGAAAAGCATCCGAAGCAAATCAGCCATTTCGCCATTGCGGAAACCGAGACGCACCAACGTTTTTCCGACAAGATGCAGTTCTGGCTCATCGAATTGCCCGATTTCAAGAAAATGAAAGAGAAAAACTGCAAAAGTTTCAAGGATTACTGGCTATATATCATTACACACATGGAAACGATGAAAACACAGATTCCATTTCAAGAACAGAAACCGATTTTCCACAAGCTGGAAAACATTGCCGACATGGCAGCCCTCACCCCAGAGGAACGCGATTTCTACCAAATCAGCCTTGATTCCTTCCGAACCAACATGGCCGTGATGGAACACGAGCGGAATGAAGGTCGCGCTGAGGGAAGAGCTAAAGGTCTCGAAGAAGGCCGTGCCGAAGGCCGAGCTGAAGGAAGAGCTGAAGGAAGAGCTGAAGGTCGTGCTGAAGGATTAGCTGAGGGAAGAGCAGAAGGATTAGCAGAGGGGGAAAAAGCAAAGGCTTTTGCTATCGCTGTCAATCTAAAACAGATGGGATTACACATAGATGCCATCATTCAAGCTACAGGACTGGATGCCAGTGAAATAGAAGCATTATTATAAAGCATACCAGCATTACCATCTTCATATAAATGCAAGAATAAAATACACTTTTATGTGCTGTTTGATGGGATTTTTTATTTGACAATCATTAACTAAAACGAACTCAAATAACAACACACCTTATTTAATTAAGTATTTGAGCCGACATTCAAATAAAAAACGCTACATTTGCGGCATGAAGATAATTGACAAAATCAGATACAGGGCATTGCACAAGGCTTTGGAACGTTTCACGGAGATAAAAGATCCGGTGAAACTGCCTAATATGCTGAAAGTTAACTCTGTCATCATTATTCTTGAAGAGCGCGACAAGACCACCCTGAAGAATATCGAGAACACCGTTAAAAGCCTTTTCGGTTCAAGCCGCTGCGGGTTTATCGTTTTGTGCGAACAAATGTCAGACAACATGTTGCAGAGCGATTTATACACCGAAATCACCCCAAAAGATTTCGGCTTCATGAGCGTCCTGAAACCCGAAAAACACGAATACCTGAAAAAGCTGCCCTCGTCGAACATCATTGTCAACATGGCCACAAACCTCACTGACATAAGCGACTATCTTTGCATTTTGCCCAAGACCGATTTCAGAGTCAGTTTCAGGCAAAGCGAGCACATCAAGATTTACGATTTAGTGATCGAAAACACAAAAAACGCCAGCCTTGTGTCGAACATCCAAGTCCTTCACAACTACCTGACCGCATTGGCCGGCAATCCAAAATAACATTTCACAATGAAAAACAATCCATTCAAAGGCACGGGCATTGCCCTCATAACTCCTTTTCATTCAGACCATTCCGTTGACACCGAATCATTGACAAAGATAGTTCATCATGTCATCGACAATGGTGCAGATTTTTTGGTCGTCTTGGGCACGACATCCGAAGCCCCTACCCTTTCTGCCGAAGAGAAAAATCTGGTTATCAAGACCATACTTGAAGCAAACGTCAACCGTCTTCCCATACTTTTGGGCATGGGCGGCAACAACACGCAAGCCGTCATTGATGCCATAAAAGCACAGGATTTCACTGGCATTTCGGGCATTCTGAGTGTCGTTCCGTTTTACAACAAGCCTAACCAGCGCGGCATGAAGGCGCATTTCGAAGCCATTGCTGATGCAAGTCCCGTTCCTGTGGTGCTTTACAACGTGCCAGGCCGTGTTGGCGTCAACCTGCAAGCCGCCACCTGCGTTGAATTGGCCAAGCATCCGAACATCATTGCAGTAAAAGAAGCATCGGGCAACTTGCAGCAAATCATGGAGATACTGCGCGACAAGCCCGCCGATTTCGATGTCCTTTCGGGCGATGATGGCATCACGCAGCCCTTGATGGCTTTGGGTGCTCAAGGCGTGATTTCGGTGGCTGCCAATGCTTACACCAAGCCTTTCTCTCAAATGATGCATGCACAAAAGGAAAGCAACACGGCAGAAGCCCTCCGATTGCACTTCGGTATGCTGAAAATGAATCAGTTAATCTTTGCTGATGGCAATCCTTCGGGCATCAAATGCCTGATGCAACGCATGGGACTTTGCGAAAACATCTTGCGTCTGCCACTCGTTCCAGTCTGCGAAAAAGTTGAACAGGACATCATCAACGAATACGAAAACAATTTATCAAAACTTTAATACAATGAAATTTTTACGTTTTTTCACCTTGCTTCTGGTCGCAGTCGTTATGGGCGGCAACCTTTATGCCCAAAAAGACCTGAGTAAACTCATGCTTGAACGCGGCGAGTACTATTTCAGCCTTAACGTTCAGCAACTTAGCGAAGTCCAAACCATCAACAGCCTTTGCTCGGTTGACCAAATTGATGGCAACAACGTCATTTGCTATGCCAACCAAAAACAATTCGACAACCTTTTGAAGCACGGCTACCAGCCCACTTTGCTTCTGCCTCCATCAATGCAGAAAGAAGTCGAAATGTGGAACAGCCGTGGCACTTACGAATGGGATTCCTATCTGACCTATCCACAATACGAGGCCATGATGCAGCAGTTTGCCACCGACCATCCCGACCGTTGCACCTATATGGAATTAGGCACCTTGAGCAGCGGCCGCAAACTCATGGTTTGCCGCCTCAACAATGGCGAAACCACAGGTAAACCCAAAGTGCTGATGACTTCAACCATGCATGGCGACGAAGTCACTGGCATGATCATGCAACTCCGCCTCATCGACTATCTGTTGACTTCAAACGATGACGAAGTCAAGTTTTTGATGGACAATTTGGATATCTTCGTCAGTCCCGACACCAACCCTGACGGCACCTATCACGGCGGCAACAACAGCGTCAGTGGCGCAACACGTTACAACGCCAATTACGTTGACTTGAACCGCCATTTCCCAGACTTTGATGATGGCCCTCACCCTGACGGTGCCAGCCATTACGAAAATGAAGCCCAATGGATGATGGATTTGGCCGAAGAATACCATTTCACAATCGGTGCAAACTACCACGGCGGTTCGGAAGTCTTGAACTACCCATGGGACACCTACCAGCCACATTGCGCCGATGACGACTGGTGGAGATTTGTCTGCCACGAATATGCCGACCTCACCCACGAAGTCAACCAAAACTATATGAACAGTTTTGACGACGGCATCACCAATGGCTATGCCTGGTACACCATCACTGGCAGCCGCCAGGATTACATGAACTACTATCAGGAATGTCGTGAAGTGACCATCGAATGTTCCAACGACAAGACACCAAGCGCAAGCCAACTGCCTAACTTCTGGAACTACAACAAGGAAGCTATGCTGGCATTCATGCATGAAGCATTGTACGGCATCCACGGCGTTGTCACCGACAGCGTTACCGGCCAACCAATTGAAGGTGCAACCATCACTATCGAAGGCCACGACCATCACGGTTCAAGCGTTTCCACACACGAAGCCGGTTACTATCACCGTCCAATCAAAGGCGGCACTTACACCGTAACTTATTCCGCAAATGGTTATTATACAAAGTCTTTCACACTTTCCGTCGCAGACCATGAAACACTCATCCAAAACGTTCAGTTGCGTGCAGGCGAAGGCCTCATCCCTGACTTTGAAGCCACAAACTTAAACGTTTCGTTGAACGGCAACACCAATTTCACTGACAAGACCTGGGGCGCAAACCTCGTCAACTGGGAATGGCAGTTCGAAGGCGCAACCCCAAGCACTTCTACGGAACAAAATCCTACCAACATCACCTATAACGAAGTTGGCGATTTCAATGTCACTTTGACCGTCACCAATGCCGATGGCCAGACCGAAAGCATCACAAAGAGCGATTACATCCACGTCAGGGAATCCTATAACATGCAAAACGGCACTGTCACCACCTGCAACGCTCTGTTTTATGATGACAATGGTCCCGATAGCAACTACGGTAACAACAAGGACTACACCATGACCTTCAAACCTGGCAACGACAACGCCGTGCTACAAGCCAACTTCAGCGAATTCGGCACCGAAAGCGGTTGGGATTTCCTTTACATCTATGACGGTTCAAGCACCAGTGCCACCCAAATCGGGAAATACACAGGAAGCGACAATCCAGGCACCATCACAGCCACCAACGCCGAAGGTTCACTGACATTCAGGTTCACCTCCGACCAAAACACCACCTCATCCGGTTGGGTTGCCACCCTCACCTGCATCTTCTCCGAGCCACTGACCCTCACAGTCAAAGCCGAGCCGGAAGTCATCAACGAAGGCGAAAGCAGTCAGTTGATGGCCATCGCCCAAGGCGGCAGCGGCGAATACACCTATTCGTGGGAACCAGCCGAAAGCCTCAGCGACCCATTTATTGCCGAGCCAATCGCAACGCCTGAACTGCCAACCACCTACAAGGTAACGGTCAGCGATGGCATCAGCACGGTTGAAGGAGAAATCACCATCGAAATCCGCGACCTTGGCATCAACGAAAACACTTTGCAGAATGTTTCGGTTTACCCGAACCCTACAAAGGGCAATTTCACCATTGCATGCGAAAGCGATGCGGATTACACCTTATATAATAGTCTCGGTCAGGAAATCTTTTCAGGAGAAATCCTCGGCGGAAATGCCGAAATCAATGCCCAGAACTTGCAGAAAGGCGTTTATTTCCTGAGACTTTCCAACGAAACCGCATCTTCGGTTCAGAAGATTGTCATTGAATAAAAATACATTAAACCACGGAAAAGGAATCCCTTCATAAATTTGGGGTTCCTTTTCCCTTTAAAAAAGCATAACAAAATGAAAATCAACTGTCTCATCACACAACTATTCGTTCTAATCCTCATCAGCGGCAACCTCTTTGCGCAACAGGACCTTCAGACCATGATGCGTGAGCGAGGCGAATATTTTTTCAGTCTCAACGCCAAGCAAGATTCTGAAATTCAATTCATCAACAGCATTTGTTCCGTTGCCAAAATTGAGAATGAAAACATCATTTGTTATGCCAACCAAAAGCAATATGACAATCTGTTGAAACTTGGCTACCAGCCGAATCTGCTTTTGCCTCCATCGATGCAAAACGAAGTGAAAATGTGGAATGGACGCGGCACTTACGATTGGGACACCTACCCTACTTACGGCCAATACGCTTCCATGATGCAGAACTTTGCCACCGAGCACCCCGACCGCTGCACCTATTTTGAACTCGGCACCCTGCAAAGCGGCCACAAGCTCATGTTTTGCCGCATCAACAACGGCCAACCGGAAGGCAAGCCGAAATTTCTCTACACCTCGACCATACACGGCGACGAAGTGACAGGCATGATGCTCATGTTGCGTTTCCTCGACGAACTCTGCACCAGCAA
>JAGHSL010000281.1 GCA_018065885.1 Candidatus Limimorpha equi | reverse complement strand
GCCCGAAACTACAATGTCTAAGCCATGTTGCTCACATTCACACTTCTTATTGTTGGTTTCGTTGCCCTTATTTTAGGAGCCAATTGGCTCGTTGATGGTGCGACAAGCGTCGGCATACGCGCCAAACTATCACCTTTAATAATAGGATTGACGATTGTGGCCTTCGGCACATCGTTGCCCGAACTCATCGTCAATATCTTTTCGTGCGCAAAGGGCAGTTCAGGACTGGCCATCGGCAACATCATCGGCAGCAACACGATGAACATCCTGCTTATTCTCGGTGTCAGTGCCATGATTTACCCGATTGATGTCAACAACATATCCATAAAACGCGACATTCCGGCAGGTTTCGTTGCCACACTCGCATTGACATTGATGGCCAACGATTTCTTCATCGGCAGTTCAAAGACGGTCAATTGGATTGAGGGCATCGTTCTGCTTTTGCTTGCCGCCGCCTATCTTTACATGACGATGGCCAAAAGCGAGTCGCTGACAGGAGATGCTGATATTGAGCAGATTCCTTTGCCTTGGGGCAAAACCATCCTCTTGCTTTTCGCTGGCATCGGAGGTCTCTATTTAGGCGGTGAACTTGTTTCGCGCAACGCACAGTCGTTGGCACGTTCATGGGGCATGGATGAATCGATGATAGGCTTGACGATAGTTGCCACAGCCACTTCCCTACCCGAACTGATTACCTCCGTTGTTGCCGCCACCAAAAAAAGCTCCGACATCGCCATCGGAAACGTGGTTGGTTCCAACATCCTGAACATTTTCATCGTTTTAGGCATCAGTGCATTGATCATGCCACTTGAGTTCCAACCGATGATGAATATTCAGCTTCTTATACTTTTTGCCGCCAATGCCCTGATGCTGCTTTTCGTATTAACAGGCAAAGGCCGACACAAACTTTCGAGGGTTGAAGGCTCATTTTTGCTGCTTGGCTATGTCGCTTTCATCACTTATTCTATTATCAGTGCATAGAAATTTGCAAAAACCAAACTTTTCGGCAAGATTTTTGTATAGAAAAAAAGTACAAACAGAATTATTAAGTAGATGAGCAAATTTAGTTTACATATTGAAAACGAGACATCGAGGTCGCGAGAACACCAAACGTCTCGAAATCTCGCAGCCTCGCAGCCTCGAAATCCAAATTGAAGTTTTATTTTGAACAATTACTTAACAATTAAATACTTAGAAAAATGAAAAAATTCACCCTAATTTGTTTGGCTATCGTCGCCACCATGTTTTTTGCTTCATGCAGAGGTCCTCAAGGTCCTGCCGGCAATGCCAACGTCGCTTCATCAACCGTTACTGTTTACCCACAAGACTGGTATTGGGACAACAACACTTCGTGGCGCGTTGACATCGATTATGCCGCAATCAACCTTGACATTCACGATTTCGGAGCTGTTTTAGTTTACATGAACGATAGAAACACATGGAGGCAGATTCCTTTGACATTCTATTACTCACAGACTGACAATCAAGGAGTTGAACAGTTTTATTCTTCATCGCTTGAAGTTTCGTCATACCAAGGCGGTGTCAGTATTTTCTGGACAGAAAACGACTTATACGATGGTTACAGACCTGACACGCACCAATTTAAGATTGTAGTCATTGCCTCCGGATTGTACTACGACCGCCAGGATGTCGACTACAGCAACTATGAAGCCGTCAAGACTGCTTTCCAACTTGCCGATTAACAATCAATAGAAACAACAAAAACAAGGTGGCTCGTTTGAGCCACCTTGTTTTATTTTATTAATGCGATTACGTCATTTTCAGTCCGTCAGGCCGAAAGTCGACTTTACCGATTCATAATCATCATAATCGACTTCAGGATGCGCATTGTAGAGACCTGCACCAATCACTACGATTCTGAAGTCATGAGTCTCAGGCCGGTAGCCATCATAGAAATCACTCTCCGTCCAAAGCACGCTCACGCCTTCCAAATAGAAAGAAACGTCCAATGACGAAGAATAAAACACTTCTTCTCCAGCATCATTAGTTTCGGAATAGTAGAACGTCCTTGGAAGCTGATTCCAAACATTATCGGTTTTCATATACACCAGCACTGCGCCACTGCCATAAATGTTTGCATTGATGGCCGCATAGTCGAAATCGACTCTCCAAGAACCATTATCCAAATACCAATCATTAGGATAAACCGTTAAGGTTGAAGAACATACATTTGCGTTGCCATCGTGACCATCAAGACCATCATAGCCAGCAGGACCTTGAGGACCAACAGGTCCCATGGGGCCTTCTTTTGCACACGATGCCAACATGAAAACGGCTAATAAAGCCATACTCAAAAACTTCACTTTTTTCATTTTACTGCAATTTAAAGGTTGATAATTTTTTCTTTTATAATTCACGCTCCAAAGATACAATTTAATACCTTTGCGGCCATGAAAGAAAGTAATATTTTGACACATGCGGCCGGCATAATCGCCATGACAGCTTGGGGATTATCGTTCATCTGGTCGACGCAAGTTTATGAAAGCCTGAATCCTACCACAACGATTTTCCTACGTTTAGTCGTGGCAACAATTTTCTTCACAGCCATTCTATTCATCTTCCGCCTCAACGAGAAAATCAGGAAAGAGCATCTCGCACTTTTTGCATTGGCAGCACTTTTCGAGCCGTTCCTCTATTTCATTTGCGAAGGCTACGGGCTGAAAAACACCTCGCCCATCATTGGGTCGGCCATCGTCGCCATGATTCCATTAGTGACCCCTATCGCTGCGGCCATTTTCCTGAAAGAACGGCTTACACCCATGAATATTGTTGGTCTTTTCGTCTCCTTTTTCGGTGTCGTTACCATGCTGCTCAACAAGGACATGGTGCTCACGGCTTCACCCAAAGGCATACTTTTCCTTTCGGGAGCCGTCTTGGTGGCTGTTGGCTATTCCATCGCTCTCATCAAACTCACGAAATTATACAAACCACTGACAATCACATGGATGCAAAACATCATTGGCATGATTTATTTCATTCCACTGGCCATAGTGCTGGAACGCCTTGACCCCTCGCCAGACATTGCCAACGTGCGGGCTTACATCGTTCCATTGGTCTGTCTTGGCGTGTTCTGCAGTGCCATCGCCTACGCTTTGTGGGCCTTCGCCTACAGCAAATTAGGCGCCTCGAAAGCCAATGTCTACACCAACCTGATTCCCGTATTCACCGCCATTTTCAGCTATTTCATCATTCACGAAAGCCTGACACCACAGAAAATCATCGGCATCGTCCTTGTCGTTTTCGGTCTCGTGCTTTCGCAACTTAAAGACCTGAGACAGGCAAGATTATCAAGAGAAAAATCCACAAAATAAAGACTATCGGCATGATTACCAGCAAGACAAACCCTAAGATAAAGAACATCGTCAAATTGCAGAAGGCCTCCGAACGCCGCGAGCAGAACCTCTTCATCATCGAAGGGCAACGCGAGATTGAGCGCGCCCAAAAATGCGGCTTTGAGATTGACCAGCTTTACGTCTGTCCCACCCTTTTGCGCGATCCGTTAAGCATCACCGCCAATTTGACGGAAGAAGTTTCGGAAGAAGTGTTCGACAAAATCGCTTACCGCGAAGGCAGCGATGGACTGCTGGCTTTGGCAAGGCCTAAATACAAGAGCCTAAACGAGTTCAAGCCGAAAGACAATGCCTTGGTCATCGTGCTGGAAACCGTCGAAAAACCGGGCAACTTAGGTGCCATCATGCGCACTGCCGATGCCGCCGGCGTTGATGCCGTCATCGTGGCCGACCCACAGACCGACATCTTCAACCCCAATGCCATCCGCGCCAGCATAGGCTGCATGTTCAGCGTGCCCGTATATGCCTGCTCGACGGAAGAATGTATCAGTTGGCTGAAAAGCAATCACATCAAGATTTACTGCACCTACCTGAAAGCCTCCATCGATTATTTAGATGCCGATTTCCGAGGCGCCTCAGCCATCGTGATGGGCACCGAAGCCACGGGCATCTCCGATGCCTGGGTGGAAGCCGCCGACCAGAACATCATCATCCCGATGAACGGCATTGCTGATTCGCTGAATGTTTCGGTCACCACGGCCATTGTCACCTTTGAAGCCATTCGGCAAAGACGGAGAGAGCAGTTTTAATGCCTCAGGCTTTTGGCTATTGGCTTCTGGCACAATGATTCCAAAAATAACACCATTACATTTATTGAATAAAGTGCCAATAGCCAAAAACTAAAGGCCAAAAGCAAAAAAAAATGAAAAAAGACTACTTACTGCTGCATCTTTCGGTCTTCATTGCCGGATTCACTGGCGTTCTTGGACGTCTCATCAGCCTCGATTCCGCCGTTTTGGTGTGGTATCGCATGGCTTTTGCCGGATTGCTCATGCTGGTCTTTTTGCTCATCACCAAACAATTCAAAAAGAGCGATTTCCACGACAAGCTGCAAATGGGTGGCGTCGGCATGTTGCTTTGTCTGCATTGGGTTTTCTTCTATGCCAGCATCAAGTCATCCAATGTTTCCATCGGCGTTGTCTGCTTCTCGTTAGTGGGATTTTTCACGGCCCTGTTCGAGCCTATCATCAACAAGCACCGGTTTTCGGCACGCGAGTTTCTTTTCAGTCTGCTCACGCTATTAGGCATTTACCTCATTTTCCAGTTCGATGCACGCTACCGCTTGGGCATTTGCTTAGGCATCGTTTCTTCAGCATTATATGCCCTTTTCGCTATCGCCAATCAAAGAGTTGGTAAAAACTACGAAGCCAAAAACATGCTGTTTTGGGAAATGACAGGAGGCCTCATCGGATTGTCGGTCTTGCTCCCTATCTATCAGATTTTCATTCCAATAGGCAAGCTCATTCCCGGCGAATTGGATTTAGCCTATCTTTCATTCATGGTCATTATTTGCACCATCGGACTGTGTCTGCTGCAAATCATTGTCCTGCAAAAGATTGCGGCCTTTACCGTCAACCTGACCTATAATCTGGAACCCGTCTACAGCATCATCCTTTCCATGTTCATCTTCAAGGAATACAAGGAACTGAATGTAGCATTTTATTGCGGCATTGCACTGATTATCTTGTCGGTAGCCTTACAGACTTGGAGCGAAATCAGGAAAATGAAAACTGTAACTGCTATCTGAGCTTATTCCGCTCATAATGCGGTGCAACGACCACGATGAAAAACACCAAGGCGACAACGACCATAATGTCGGCGACCAGATAAGCCGCACTGAACGAGAAATGTTCGGAAATGGCACCGCCCGAAAAAATGCCAATACCAAGTCCTAAATCCCAGGAAGTCAGATAAGTAGAAGTAGCCGTACCGCGCTGACTGTTCGGTGCCAAATTGATGAACAAGGCATTGAAAGCGGGGAAACAAGTGCCGAAACCCATACCGCAAAGCATGGCAATCGAGAGGAATGCCACAGAGGTAAATTTCGCATTCAAGTCGTTGACATAGTGGCACAAAGCCAAACCCAACATGGCGAGCACTACGATGGCGAGACCTATCACGATGGTGAACGACACCTTACCTTTGTCGACCATACGGCCCGAGAACAAACGCGAAGCAATGAGGCCAACGGCATAAACCGTGAAGAACAAGCCGCTGCTGATAGCAAGATCCATTTCCTTGGCATAAAGTGCTATGTAATTGGAAATCTGACCGTAAGCAAAAGCCAACAGCATAAACGAAACGCCAGCCAGCAAACCTTTTATCAGAATGAAACGGTCAAACGACAAAGGCGGACGCTTCAACGGAGGACGGAATTTCGTCTCAA
>JAGHSL010000292.1 GCA_018065885.1 Candidatus Limimorpha equi | reverse complement strand
TGTACCAAGGCGTGATGTACACGCACAACGGCAATTTTGATTATTACGTCCAGAAAAGCCGCGAGCGCGAGGAAGTGAAACGTGCCACTGCCGAAAAAGCGGGTCAATTGCTGAAACACGAACTGGAATGGATGCGCAGCACGCCGCAAGCCCGCACGGGCAAGTCGAAAAGCCGCATTGATGCCTTTTATGATTTGAAGGATAAGGCTAAAGTTCAGCAGGTTGAGGAACAGTTGCAGTTCGGTCTGAACATGCAGCGCCTCGGCGGAAAAATCCTGGAATTGGTGAATGTTAGCAAGAGTTACGATGACATCACCGTGCTAAAAGAGTTCGATTATGTCTTCAAACGTGGCGAGCGCATCGGCTTGATTGGCAAGAATGGAGTGGGGAAGTCGTCGTTTCTGAATCTCATTACAGGTGCCGTGAAGCCCGATATGGGTCATATCATTGTTGGCCAGACGGTTACATACGGCTATTATCGTCAGGAAGGCATCAAGTTTGATGAGGACAAGACGGTTTTGGACACCATACGCGATATTGCCGAAGTGATTTATTACGGTAAGAATCAGGTTTATACGGCGGAACAATTGCTGGCGCATTTCATGTTTCCTTACAAGATGCACCGTCAGCCGGTGGCGCTTTTGAGCGGTGGCGAAAAACGCCGGCTTTATCTGCTTACGGTTCTGGTCAGCAATCCGAATTTCCTGATTTTGGACGAACCGACCAACGACTTGGATTTGCTCACCTTGCAGAAACTGGAGGATTTTTTGCGCGGCTACAAAGGATGCCTTTTAGTGGTCTCACACGACCGCTTCTTCATGGACGAAGTCGTCGATCAACTCTTTGTTTTTCAGGGTGAAGGAAAGGTGAAAGGCTTCATGGGCAACTATTCGCAGTACAAGGATTATCTGACCGAAAAACTCAAGGCGGAACGCAAGGAACAGACCGCCCAAAAGCAAGCGGAACCCGTGCAGAAAAAAGTCCGCGAAAAGGTGAAACGCTCTTTCAAGGAAAACCGCGAGTTTGAGGATTTGACTAAGCAAATCGCTGAACTTGAGAAAGAAAAAGCTGCCATTAATGAGGCTTTAAATACCGAAACGGATTATCAGAAACTGCACGACATGGGTAACCGTTTGACTGAAATCAACGATTTGTTGGACGAAAAAGAGCTGCGTTGGCTCGAATTGGATGAAATAGGAGGATAGTTTATGGCAAGAAAGAAATTTAGGTTTGTAAGGTTTTGGTCGAGTGATAGATTCATCTTGACAATTATCATACTGAACGCCATCACAATATTTTTAGAGCAAACCTACGGCTATCACACGGCGCTCTATGCCATTGATGTCTGTTGCACGTTGGTTTTCCTGGTCGAAATGATCGTCAAGCATTACCGCCTTGGTTTTAAGAAATATTGGTCTGATTCATGGAATCGTCTTGATGGAATTTTGGTGTTGCTTTCCTTGCCATCGGTGCTGATGCTTTTGTTTCCTTTCAAGATGATGGATTTAAGTGTCTTTTTGATTATCAGGATGTTGCGTGTGACCAAAATGTTTAAGGTCATCCATTTCTTTCCGCGTTTTTCTTCGATAATGAATAATTTCAAGCTGGCAATGGATCGTTCCTACGGTATTTTGCTTTGCTTTCTTGTGCTTATCGTGATTTCCGGAATGATTAATTGCAGCTTGTTCAAGGATTTGGCACCACAGTATTTTGCAACGCCTTTGGATTCAATCTATTCGGTGTTTCGGCTTTTCACGGTCGAAGGCTGGTATGAAATTCCTGACGCGATTTCAATTGCCATTTCGCCGGTTTGGGGGAAGATAGTCCGGCTCTATTTTTGCATTTTGCTCCTGCTTGGCGGCATTTTGGGCATGTCGTTCATCAACTCCATTTTCGTTGACACCATGGTCAGCGACAACAACGACGATGTGAAGGCGCAGTTAGCCGAAATGGAAAAGAAAATTGATAAGTTGCTGGAAGAAAAGGAATTGAAAGATAATCATAAACAGTAATTTAGATAAAGATGAAACGTTTGTTAGTAGTTTTGGCTTGTGCCTTGGTTTTGGTTTCGTGCGACAATTACATGGAAGAAACATACGAATATGTTACCTTGCGCATTAATTCGGAGGATGGTTTCAATCCGTTTACTTTTGGTGATGTGCGCTTGAAACTTGATGAAAACCTAACGCTTTATAATGCAGGTTCTGATGTTACTGAAATGGCGTTCTTTAAGGATTTGATTTACCGCATCCAGATGATTAACAAGATTCCCGACAAAGGCTGGAAAGACACCGCCGATTGTGTCTTGCAGTATGGTTATGTTGGTCGCCTGATGAAGTCCAATGGCAGTTACGAATACTGCCGTTTCTACATTTTCACCATTGATTATGATGCCAATGCCGACAAATATGTCTTGATTAAATATTCGAGGGATTTCAGGCCATAACATTTGCTATCAGGAAACCGAATGTGGCCAGACAATGGCCGCCGAAGGTTCTGCGGCTTACGGAGAATAAAATTCCTTCAAAAATAAAAACCAGCAACTTGCAAATACAAGTTGCTGATTTTCAATTTCAACTTACTGATGTAAAGACAAAAGTCTTACTTCAGCGGGCTTGGCGTGTGGTATTCACGTTTGCCGAGTTCGCAATCAAGGACCAGCATGGCGGCATTGTCGCCTTCGGTCATCTTGGCTTGGAAGATGAGATCGCGGTCGTTCTCTTCTTCTTCAATCTGTTCGTCGATGAACCAAGCGAGCATGTTTTGGGCAGCGCGGTCATGGTCGTCTTCAGCGATGTCGCAGAGGTTGTTGATCAAGGCGGTCACTCTCTTTTCGTGAGCCCATGTGTCTTCGAAGGTAGCGAGAACACTTTCCCATTCAGTCTGGACTTCGGCGATAGGAGCGAGGATTACTCTTGCATCCTGTGAATGAAGGTAGTTGATGAAGATTTCGGCATGAGCCTGTTCTTCAAGGAATTGCACTTTGTACCAGTTGGCGATGCCCTTGAAACCCTTCTTGTAAAGGTCTTGCGACATGCTCAGGTAAAGGTAAGCTGACCACATTTCAGCATTGATTTGCTGGTTGATGGCTTCTGTTAATCTTTCACTAATCATAGTTCTGTTTGTTTTATGGTTGATAATTGAATGTCTCTTTTGTTGATGCGCGATTTATCGCGTCTTTGGTGTTAGAAATTAGGAGTGAGGAGTATTTTTTTTGATTCTTGATTTTACTGAAACTATAACCAATGGATTTCAAATTTGTTCAAAAAAAACGAAATTCTATACTTCGTGATTTTCTAAAATCGCAAAAGGTGCTGTTCGCAAGCTCACTTTGCCCTTTGCTCGGATAAGTTGCCCTTTCAGGGCGGACACATGTCCGTTTTATCTTTCTTGAAACCTTTGAAAACATCCTTTCGCCAGGCTCAGGAAACTATTTACTCCTAACTCCTCACTTTCCATTTAAATCATTTTCCAAAATAACGCTTGTACAAGCCTTCAAAGCCTTTGCCATGGCGGGCTTCGTCCTTAGCCATTTCGTGGACGGTGTCGTGGATGGCATCAAGGTTGCGTTCCTTGGCGATGCGGGCGATGCGCATCTTGTCTTCGCAGGCGCCACATTCGGCCATCATGCGTTTCTCGAGGTTGGTCTTGGTGTCCCAAACCACATCACCGAGCAGTTCGGCGAACTTGGCACAATGTTCGGCTTCTTCGAAAGCGTAACGCTTGAAAGCCTCGGCGATTTCAGGATAGCCTTCGCGGTCGGCTTGGCGGCTCATGGCCAGATACATGCCGACTTCGGTGGCTTCGCCCATGAAGTGTGCGTTGAGGTCTTTGATCATGTCGTCGCCGGTGCCTTTGGCAATTCCGATGACGTGTTCGGTGACGAAATTCAGGGCAGCGCCTTCTTCGGCGACTTTCCATTCAACCACTTGCTTGCACTGTGGGCAGCGTTCAGGAGCTTCTTCTCCTTCGTAAACGAATCCGCAAATAGGGCAGATAAACTTTTTCTTCATGATAAAATAATCTGAGTTTAATTATGTTTGTTAATTGATTCAAAAATTGAAATTGCAAAGTTAGGACTTTTGTCCGATATTTTATCCAAATTTTCCACAAAAAAACGGAAGTGTGGTTCTGAGGTCACTCATCACCCGTCGTTTCGACAGACTCAACGAGCTGACTACTCCTCACTCCTAATTCCTAACTCCTAACCCATCAGTCTTCCACCCAGTAGTCGGCGACGATGCGCGAAATCCTGACCTTTTTGCAATAATTGCTGATTTCCTGATGCAGAGGATGGTTCTTGTAGGTTTCCAAATCCCTCATTGAGCGGAAAGTGGCGGTGAGCACGGCATCGTAGGCCACATCCGACTCCTTTATATTAATACCGACTTCGGCACTGAGCAATTCGGGAATTTGTCCGACCAAAGCCTCCAAGTGTTCCTTCATCCATTGTGCGTTTTCCGTTCTCGTGCGCCCTTCGGCGAAATCCTGAAAGCGCCACATTACGATGTGTTTGAGTGTTTTCATTTTCC
>JAGHSL010000103.1 GCA_018065885.1 Candidatus Limimorpha equi | reverse complement strand
AACTGATATACATATAATTATAGCTTTTCATAATTTATGATTCATTTACGATAATTTGCGTTTTGCGAAGCGAAAAAACAACTATTATCGTTACAAGTTGTTTTTTAATTCTCACTAAGCTAAATTTCTGCACATAAAAAAGCGCAGAAATGATTATTAAAAAGTTAACTTCATATAAAAAACATTGGGCACCCTTCCGATGCCCAATGTTTTTCAATGAAGCTTTGATTATCTTCGACAAAATGAATTCGGCTGTGCCGAAGAAATCAATAATATCTGTAGCTCTTCACCTGACCGATGTGGCGTGCAAGGCGGATGACCTGATTGCTGTAGCCGAACTCGTTATCGTACCATAAGTAAAGGATAACGGTCTTGCCATCGGCGCTGACCTTGGTGGCCGGAGCATCGAAGATGCAGGCGCATGAATCGCCGATACCATCAGATGAAACGAATTCCGTCGACTGACTGAAACGGATCTGTTCGATAAGATTACCTTCGAGGCAAGCCTTACGGAACATTTCGTTCACTTCTTCAACGGTGGTTTCGCGGTCGATGTCGAGAGCCAAAACTGCCAATGAAACATCAGGCGTAGGAACGCGGACAGCGTTGCTGGTGAGCTTGCCCTTCAATTCAGGCAATGCCTTTGCGGCAGCCTTGCCGGCACCCGTTTCGGTGATAACCATGTTCAATGCAGCTGAACGGCCACGACGTTCTTTCTTGTGGTAGTTGTCCAGCAGGTTCTGGTCATTGGTGTATGAGTGAATGGTTTCGATGTGACCTTTGATAATGCCAAAATTGTTCATAATGACCTGCAAGCCAGGAACGATGGCGTTGGTTGTGCATGATGCAGCCGAGAAAATCTTTTCATTTTCAAGGTCGAGTGTGCCTTGGTTGACGCCATAAACCACATTCGGGATGTCGCCCTTACCAGGAGCTGTCAGCAACACCTTGGCAACGCCCTTCGACTGAAGGTGACGAGCCAACGATTCTCTGTCGCGGAAAGCACCTGTGTTATCGATAAGCAATGCATCGTGAATGCCGTAGGCCTCGTAATCCATGTCTTCAGGATTCTTCGATTCGAGGAAGAGAATCTTCTGACCGTTGACCATCATGGCGTTTTCCTCAATCAGAGGACGGCAGACACCGTGGAAATAGCCATGCACTGAGTCGGTGCGGAACAGGCTGATACGCTTTGCAATATCTTCAGGAGAATTCTTGCGGGTGACGATGGCGCGGACACGCAAGGTGGAGCCGTTGCCAGCCATTTCCGTCATTTCACGGCAAAGGATACGACCGATACGGCCAAAACCGTAAAGAATGACATCCTGAGTCTTGTTGCTGCGCGGATTGACATCGATGAAATCCTTGAGTTTGTCACGGACGAAATCGGTGACGTTGTTGTTATACTTTTCCTTTTCGTCGGTCCATTCTGAGTTCAGACGGCCTATATCAATACGGGCCGGAGCAATGTTTTCGGCCAGCATAGCCTTGGCAATCAGCAGTGAATCCTGCACGCGGACTGGCTTTCCAAGGACGTCTTCAGCACGGAGGTGCTTGTTCAGAATCTTACCTGAGCCACGGTTCACCAACAATGAACGCAACAGAATCAGTTCGATTGATTTGTCGTACCAAAGTTTACCAACGATGTTAATAAACTCATTAGCAGCCTTTTCGTTCTCATTCCATTTATGGAGAGAGCTTTCGTAAGTCTCGTTATTTTCCATATTTTGTAATTTAATAAATGATTTAATTGATGATACTACATTTTAATTATTGCAAAAATAAAGAATTAAACCATATAACAA
>JAGHSL010000366.1 GCA_018065885.1 Candidatus Limimorpha equi | reverse complement strand
CCGTTGTCATTGCCGGCTGTGTTGTCGTCCTTCTTGCAGCCTGTGACGACCATCAGGGCTGCTGCGAGCAGCACGAACAGATTTTTTCTCATTGCTTGTGTTCCTTTCCTTGAATGATTAAAGGGTTTCATTACCCCAACTTTTAATACTTCCTTTTGTTACGGTCGATGCGCAAAGCACGCCTTGGTTACTGATTTCGACGCTCTCCGTCTTGGGAGTTGCGTAGGTCTGTCCTTTGAGAACAATCTTTTTGTTTTCTTTCATTTTGATTTGAATTTAGTTAATACTTTGGTGATTAAATGTTTATTTGTTGACTATTTTGACTTTTAGACTTTTTTGTCTGCGGGAATCCTTGAATCCCACCAAAACACAAAAAGCCATGCGCCAAGGCACACAGCTTCATTATGAGACATTGGGAAAGCCTACGGCTTTCCGTAAAACATTGAATTTCAGTGATATATATATATATATATATCCTCCAAATGCTTGAAATCCATCAAGTTAAATAACTTTTTGGAAATTCCGCTATTTTTTGTAAAAAATTGCATTTGTCGGTTTTGCTTTTAAGTTGCAAAAATAGAAATTTTTTGGATTCGAAACGCATTGATGACGGAAAAAACATCCAAGCAACTATTATATTCAAAAAAAACGTATTTTTGCCGAAAATAGGTAATCAACTATGATTTCAAACACATGTGATATTTTTACGGTGGAAGTCCCTGTCGTGGATTCCAAACGGTTCAAAGCACTAATCAAAGCAATGGGGTGGACAATAAAAAAGAAATCACCCATTGAGAAATCGCTTGAAGAAATCGAGCAAGGAAAAGTTTATTCATACGACTGTTTGGAAGATTTCATCAAGGAAATAAACTAAAAGAATTACAAACAAGAAAATCATGGTCTGTCTATTAGTTAATTCGAAACGGTAATAATCATGTTCAAGCATACATCTATCCTTATATTAATATTGGGACTTTTACTCCCGATAATCCCACTCAAGGCCCAGGAAAAGCAAGCCTATAAAGTAGGATTGGTAGGTTTCTATAATTTGGAGAACCTTTTTGACACCATCGACGACCCGAACAAGAACGATGAAGAGTTTCTGCCAAATGGCGCAAACCAATGGAACACAAAGAAATACACAACCAAACTCCACAACATGGCTTACAGCATCTCGACCATCGGCACCGACATTACACCCGATGGTGTGGCCGTGCTCGGACTTTCGGAGATGGAAAACCGCAACGTGCTTGAGGATTTGGTGGCCCAGCCCGAAATCAAGGACCGCAACTACCAGATTGTGCATTACGACTCGCCCGACCGTCGTGGCGTGGATGTGGGCTTGATCTATAACCCGAAATATTTCAAGGTGACGAGCACCAAGAGCTACCGCACCATCGTCCCCGGCCAACCTGATTTCATCACCCGCGACCAGTTGTTGGTCAGCGGCCTTTTCGATGGCGAGATGATGCACTTCATCGTCATGCACTGGCCTTCGCGCTATGGCGGTGAGAAACGCTCCTTGCCAGGCCGCATTGCAGCGGCTGAACTCTGCCGCCACATCGCCGACTCCATCATGCGCGAAGACCAAAATGCAAAAATCATCATGATGGGCGACTTCAACGACTACCCGACCAACAAGAGCATTACGGAATATCTGAGGACCTCGGGCAACATGAACGACTTGCACGACAGCGAGTTTTTCAACCCGATGTACGAACTGCACAAGAAAGGCATCGGCACCAACTATTACCACGACGTGCCCGGTGTTTTGGACCAGACCATCATCACCCCTGGCCTGCTCCCCACCGACTACTCGACCTATCAGTTCAAGAACGCCAAAGTTCACAACAAGGAATTTCTCAAACAGCACGGCGGTCGCTACAACGGCTATCCGTTCCGCAGCTTCGCCGGCGGCGTCTGGATGGGCGGCTACAGCGACCACTTCCCAGTTTATGTGATTTTGCTGAAGAAGGCGTAAGACACAATAAATCAGAGGCGTAACTAACCACGCCCATACAGATTGATGGATGTTTTAAGGAGACGCGATGCCCCCGCCTTCACAAAAATGACATGCGTTTCTACAAAAACCACACAATTCCAACCAATTACATTGTTTTACACACATTTTCCCAACGAGTTTTTGCAAAATTACACACGTTTTTCCAACGAGTTTTCGTTGCAAAGGTATAAATCATATTGGAAAAAGAACCTTATAACGGGCGGAAATTTATACTTTTCAAGTACATTTCCACCCATTTTAAGGATATTTTTCATCAGTTTTACTCATAATCATCAAAAATCCGTACCTTTGCTCCCGATTTTGATTGAAAATCGGGAGTAGCGGTTCCGATTTTCAATCATTCGATATGTAAAATGCAGTAAATTATGTATATCCGTTACCAGACATTAGATGAAGCAGCAAGTTGCAGCCTCTTTCTTTTCGGAGCACGTCAAACAGGCAAGACCTGCCTTTTGCGGGAGCGCTTCCCAGAAGCAAAATACATCGACCTTCTGGAATTCGACACCTTGCTACGTTTCAAGCAAAGGCCATCACTTTTGCGTGAAATCGTTGAGGATTTGCCAGATAATTCATTGATAATCATTGATGAAATCCCACAAGTTCCAGAGTTGCTCAACGAAGTGCATCTGCTGATTTCGCGCCGTCAGATGCGGTTCATACTTTGTGGCTCAAGTGCTCGAAAACTTCGCCGCAATTCGGCCAACACCTTGGGCGGACGTGCTTTGCCCTGCACGCTTTTCCCGCTTGTCAGTGCCGAAATCCCAGATTTCAATCTCAACCGTGCCATTAACAACGGCATGTTGCCAGCAATTTATCCTTTAGAGAATCCTACCAGACATTTGCAGGCATACGTCGATACCTATCTGAAAGAAGAAATCCAAGCCGAAGCCTTGGTCAGAAACCTATCAGGATTCTCCAATTTTCTGAAAGCTGCAGCCATGACAGATGGCGAAATGGTCAATTACCAAAACATCGCGCAAGATTGCGGAGTCAGTGCAAAAACCGTAAAAGAATACTTCAACATATTGACAGACACGCTCATAGGCTACATGCTTCCTGCCTTTACAAAAACACAGAAACGAGGCACCATTCAAGCACCCAAGTTCTACTTTTTTGATGTGGGCATTGTCAATTACCTATTACGGAGAAAC
>JAGHSL010000102.1 GCA_018065885.1 Candidatus Limimorpha equi | reverse complement strand
CATGAATGACATCCAGGATGTAATGGATGCGCTGACATTCGCAGAGTCGGATCCGGTGATTTGGGTTGCTGCCGGCACTTATCTCGGTAATGATGGCAGCGAACTCCAAATGGAAATGACAGCTTATCCTAACGGCACTGCAACTGTTGGTACACTGCCAATGTATGGTGGATATGCTGATTACTATACTCGTTCACAATATGTGATTCCGGCTGCCGAAATCGCACAATTGGCGGGCTATCCAATCTACAGCCTCACCTACTACACCACTTCCAATCCATCACAATGGACATCGGATTTCCAGGTCTATCTGACAGAAGTGAGCAATTCCACCATGAGTAGCCTTATCGACCCGACTACGGCCACCACGGTCTATACGGGCAAGCTCAGTGTTGCTAATGGTGAAATGACCGTCATTTTCGACACGCCTTACCACTACAACGGCGGCAACCTGCTCATAGGTATGGATTGTCTCAGTAGCAACGGCAATTACTCAGTCTGCTCTTTCAAAGCTGTTTCGAAGAGCAACGCTGGCATGTATGCTTACAACAATACTGAGGCTACCTTCAGCTATTCTTATGCAGTAAACTATGTTCCAACTACCACTTTCAACGGAGAAATAGTCCTTTACACTATGAAGGAAGGTCTCGACGTGTATGGCGGTTTTGAAGGAAACGAACCTGCCGATTACGACCTGTCGCTCCGCGACTTCGAGGCAAACCAGACGGTTTTGGACGGACAGCTTGAACACCGTGTGCTGTATCAGCCTTCCGACTTCACAACGCAAACCATCTGGGACGGCTTTACCTTGGCAAATGGTAGGGCGGAAGATGGTAATGGCGGCGGCGCCTTATTGAAGGCAAACTCGAAGTTGCAGAACTGCGTGTTTGAGAACTGCCAAGCTTATAATGGCGGTGCTGTTTACGCTGATGGTTCGGAATTCGAGAATTGCATTTTCAGAAACGATACGGCTACCAACGATGGTGGTGCCGTTTATTTAGATTATGGTGATGGTGGACGTTTTGTCAATTGCCTGTTTGCCTACAATCAGGCTAAACGCGGTGGAGCCATTTGCTATTATAACCAAAGCTATACGGAATCATCACCTGAATTCATCAATTGCGACATTGTGAACAACAGTGTGACAAGTGACGGTTATGGTGGAGGTATTTACAATCAAACTTATGGCTCCAATGCTATTTACACCAACTGCATTGTTTGGGGCAACAAGAGAAACTCTTATTCTAACCAGATAGACGGCAGCGGTGTTGCATTCAGCTATTGTGCAGTTCAGGGCGGATGGTCTGGCACGGGCAATATCAATTTGGCTGCTGCCAATGATGGCACATCTACTTCCTACAAATATGTGCGTTTCGTCAATCCTGAAAACGGCGACTTCCGCTTGAAGGAGACTTCGGCTTGCGTGAACATGGGTAAACCCGACTTCACACCTTCATGCCTTGTCGATTTGGAAGGCAATCCGCGTATCTATGGCGACCGTATCGACATAGGCTGCTACGAGTTCTCCTTGTCTGACGGCTTCCATTTCCTTGGCATGACAAATGCCAACTGGAACCTTGCCGCCAACTGGCTGAACAGCTCGATGCCTTCGGCAGATGACGAAGCCTTCATTGATGCAAATTGCGTCGTGAACGAAGATGTGGACATCTTGAAGCTGACAGTTTCCAATGGCAAATCCTTGTCGGTTCCAGCAGGTAGCACGCTGACAGCAGGAACGCTTGTTACCACCGCACCGGCTCAGCTCATCATTGAGGATGGCGGCCAGCTTCTCAACGAAAACAACGATGTGAAGGGTACTGTCAAGAAGAACATCAACGGTTACGGAACGAGCGAAGACGGCTGGTATATGATAGCATCGCCTGTCACCGACAACACCAATGTGACCAACCTGACCTTCAATACCTACAACCTGTTTACATTCGATGGCTCGGAAGTGCTCGAATGGCGCACGCAGCACGACAATCCTGCCATCAGTCACAAGACAGGCTACCTTTATGGAAATCAGGAAGGCACGACGCTTGAATTTAAGGGAACGCTTGCCGGAACAACCGATGCAACCGTCCTGACGCTTGCCGACGGAGGTGAAGGCATGGAATTCCCTGGCTTCAACATGATAGGCAATCCATATCCATGCAATGCCTACATCACCGACAGCTATCTGCGCACGAACGCTTTAGGCAACGGCTTCTTGCCAGGCACGGGAGCCATTGCACCTTGCGAAAGCGTCTTTGTCGATGCCGCCAATGACGGACAGACCGTCACTTTCAGCAAGACACCAACGCGCATCAGTTTTGTCAGCCTTACGGTTGCCAAAAACAGAGGCATAGCCGACGACCGTGTCATTGTACGCTTTGATGACAGCCGTAATCTTGAAAAGTTCATGTTCAACGAAAGCAACACGAAACTCTTCATTCCTCAAAACGACAAGGAGTTTGCCGTTGTCTCGGCTGCTGAAAACAGCAAGCAGGATGAGGTTACTGAAATTCCAGTCAGCTTCAAAGCATCGGAAAAAGGAACCTATACCATCAGCTTCGACATGGAGGATGTTTCTGCCGAATACATTCACCTTATCGATAACCTGACGGGCGCCGATGTTGACCTTCTTGCTGCTTATGCTAACTTGAAGAACTCCGCAAGCTATACCTTCGAGGCCAAGCCTTCGGATTATGCTTCTCGCTTCAAGTTGGTGTTCAAAGTCAGCAATGATGATTCGACAGACTCAACCTCATGGTTCGCCTACCTTAGCAACGGCAATCTTGTCATTGAAAATATTGAAGGACAAGCCACCATGCAAATCATAGATGTGCTTGGCCGCGTACTCAATACTGAGATTGTCAGCGGTAGCTACAACAAGGCACATGGTTTGAGGGCAGGACTGTACATCATTAGTCTCAACGGCAAGACACAGAAGATTGTTGTTGAATAAACGGAATGCGTAGCTGCGAAGCCACGGGGTTATAAGCCCCAAAAACCTCGCAGCTACGAAAACCAAACAGTTAAGTTGAACAGATAAATTACGTATAGAAATGAAAAAGACAGTTTTAACTATAGCAATCGTATTCGGAATGGCATTCGCTGCTTCCGCACAGTATTTTGGTGACAATGGTCAACCAAAAGGCGGCGGTCTCTTTGGCCGTGGTGCCGTCAGTGATGAAGTGTTTTATGGAGCTGGTTACACGGGAGGTGCTCCCTTGTTTCCAAATCTTCCATCGCATTTTAATGATGAGAATCAGGATGCTGTTCCGTTGGGTGGAGGTGCGCTTTTGCTCGTCGGCTTTGGCGCGGCTTACGCCTTGAGCAAGAAAAGCAGAAAGTGAACTTATTGATTTATTTTTATAAAAGTAAAAGCCTTGGCCGCAATGGTCAGGGCTTTTTTATGGCAATAATATACTTTTTTTAGACCTAGAATGAAAGATTCAGGTTGAAAAAGCCGAAAGACTGATTTGAATCGAGCAGTTGCGAGATTCAAAGGTGGATAGAAAAAGGTTTTAGTTTCACTGAAATCAACGATTGACTACGTCGAATGCAAAGCATTTCACCGATACGCAGTGAGGTAATATTGCTTGCCTCAGCATAGCGCATGCGCGCATGGCTCTGCGTTCAGCTTCGCAATATTTGTGGGTTTTGAATGTTTTGGTTATTAAGTGAGAATTAAAAAATAACCTATAACTATAATAGTTGTTTTTTCGCTTCGCTAAACGCAAATTTTCGT
>JAGHSL010000195.1 GCA_018065885.1 Candidatus Limimorpha equi | reverse complement strand
TTGCCACCACCGCCGCCGAAACCGTTCCTCATGGTACCGCCATCAAAAACGTAGTATTTTCAGTCATCCTTTTCAGCATTGTCATCACCTCCGTTTTGGTGCCGCTCATTGAAAAGAAAGAAAGCGTTAACAAATTCTATTTAAGGCTTTTAGGATTAAAGCACGAAGAAAACAATGCCATTGGAGAAGAGAAAACCAACAATTTTTCAGAAGAGAAATGAAAAATTATTTGAAAAGGCAATACAATTTCAGAAAAAGTTGTACCTTTGCACCCCGTTAATAGAAAGAAGAATTTATAAGTAAAAGGAAGAAAATTATGTATTTAACTGCAGAAAAGAAATCAGAGATTTTCAGCCAATTCGGTAAAAGCGCTACCGACACTGGTTCAGCAGAAGGACAAATCGCTTTGTTCACCTACAGAATTAAGCATTTGACTGAACAGACGAAAGAACACAAAAAAGATGTGGCCGCCAAGCGCGCACTGGTCGGTTTAGTAGGTAAGAGAAGAAAACTTCTTGATTATTTGAAGAAGACCGACATCGAAAGATACCGTAATATCATCAAGGAATTGGGCATCAGAAAGTAATCCTTTCGCGCTGCCTAAGCGGAAAATCGTTCAAAAAGGCAATTTCACGGAATTGCCTTTTTTTTGCTATTTACTAAGCCACACCTATTAAAAAAAGAAAACTATGGGTCCAGAAGGATTTACACAAATCATAAAGATGCCTAACGGTCAGGAAATCAGCATCAATACTGGCCGTTATGCAAAGCAAGCCGATGGAGCAGCCCTTTTGCGCTGCGGCGACATCGTGATGCTTGCCACCGTCTGCTCAGCCACCGAAGTCGCCCCAGAAACCGATTTCTTCCCGCTGTCAGTCGATTACAGAGAAAAATACTATGCAACAGGCAAATTCCCAGGCGGTTTCTTCAAGCGTGAAACCAAGCCGTCGGATTACGAAGTGCTGATTTCGCGTCTTATCGACCGCGCACTCCGCCCGTTGTTCCCCGATGACTATCATGCAGAGACCATCGTCCAGGTGACTTTGCTTTCAGGCAACAAGGAAGAAGCTCCTGACTGCCTCGCAGCATTGGCAGCATCAGCCGCCATCACCGTTTCCGACATCCCATTCCACGGTCCTATTTCGGAAGTCCGCGTGGCCATGATTGGCGACGAATACGTCATCAACCCGACATTTGCCCAGATGGAAGACGCTCGCCTCGAATTGATGGTTGCCGCTTCCATGAAGGACATCTGCATGGTGGAAGGCGAATGCAAGGAAGTGTCTGAAGCAGAAATGCTTGGCGCACTGAAAGCCGCTCACGAAGCCATCAAGATTCAATGCCAGGCTCAGATCGAACTGGCTGAAAGAGTCAACAAGGAAAAGAGAGTCTACTGCCACGAAGTCAACGATGAAGACCTCCGTGCCGACCTCACCGCCGCCTGCTACCAGCCTTGCTACGATTTCGCTCTGACAGGCTGCGCCGACAAGCACAAGCGCGAAGAAACCTTCAGCGGCATTCTCGAAGACTATCTCACCAAATACACGGAAGAAGAACTTGAAACCGTCAAGCCATTGGCCGCACGTTATTTCCACGATGTGGAACGCTCTGCAGTTCGTAACGCCGTTCTGAACGAACGTATCCGCCTCGATGGTCGTCAGACCAACGAAGTGCGTCCTATCTGGACGGAAGTCGACATTCTTCCGAAGGCTCACGGTTCAGCCGTTTTCACCCGAGGTGAAACACAGGCTTTGGTTACCGTAACCTTGGGCACCAAACTTGACGAACAGACCCTTGACGGTGCTGTCGTTGAAGGCACAAACAATTTCATCCTTCACTACAACTTCCCAGGATTTGCTACCGGCGAAGCCAAATCACAGCGCAGCACCAGCCGTCGCGAAATCGGTCACGGCAACTTGGCTGAACGCGCTTTGAAATCAATGGTTCCTCACGACGAAACCATGCCTTACACGGTGCGTGTGGTGAGCGACATCCTCGAATCAAACGGTTCGTCATCAATGGCTTCCGTTTGCGGTGGCTGCCTTGCATTGATGGATGCAGGTGTCCCGATGCGCAAGCCTGTTGCAGGTGTTGCCATGGGCATGATTTCAGACAGCGAGACTGGCAAATACGCCATCTTGACTGATATTTTGGGCGATGAAGACCACCTCGGCGACATGGACTTCAAGGTTACAGGCACCAAGGACGGTATCACCGCTTGCCAAATGGATATCAAGGTTGACGGTCTGTCATATCAAGTATTAGCTGAAGCTCTTGAACAGGCTCGCCAAGGCCGTCTGCACATCCTCGGTGAAATGGCCAAGACCATCAGCGAACCTCGCAGCGACTTTAAGAAATTTGTTCCTCGCATCGAAACCATCTTCATTCCTAAAGATTTCATTGGTGCCGTTATCGGACCTGGCGGTAAAGTCATTCAGGAAATCCAGAAACTCACCAATACTGTCATCGTCATCACCGAAGATGACCAGAAGGGCATTGTGGAAATCTCATCACAAAACAAGGAAGACATCGAAGCTGCAAAAGCTAGAATCAGAGGCATCGTTGCCGTTCCTGAAGTCGGCGAAATCTACGATGGTAAAGTCACTTCCATCATGAGTTTCGGCGCATTCGTTGAGATTCTCCCTGGCAAAGACGCTCTGCTGCATATCTCGGAAATCGACTGGAAACGCTTCGAGACCATGGAAGAAACCGGTCTGAAAGAAGGCGATCCTATTCGGGTGAAGCTCATCGAAATTGATGAAAAGACTGGGAAATACCGTCTGTCAAGAAGAGTCCTGTTACCAAAACCAGAAGGCTACGAAGAAAGAAAACCTACTCCACGCGGCAACGGTGGCAACAACCATGGTAACGGTGGCAACCGTAACAACGGCAACCACGGACATGGCAATGGCAACAACGGCGGCAACCGCGGTCCGAGAAGATAAACGACAAGCAAAACCGAGCACAAGATTGGGCGAAAAGTCTGGTCTTGTGCTTTAGCATAAACAACTAATATTAAGTTAAATCAAAACTAAATGAGGCAGTTAAAGATTACGAAGCAGGTGACAAACAGAGAGACCGCATCTCTCGACAAGTACCTGCAAGAGATTGGTAAAGTTGAGCTGATTTCGGCTGAAGAAGAAGTTGAACTCGCCCAACGTATCAAGCAAGGCGACAAGATTGCATTGGAAAAACTCACCAAGGCCAACCTTCGCTTTGTGGTCTCCGTAGCAAAACAATATCAGAACCAAGGCCTCAGTCTTCCCGACTTAATCAACGAAGGCAACTTGGGACTGATAAAAGCCGCACAACGTTTCGACGAGACCAGAGGCTTCAAATTCATTTCCTACGCCGTGTGGTGGATCCGTCAATCCATCCTACAGGCTTTGGCCGAACAATCGCGTATTGTCCGTCTTCCTCTGAACAAAATCGGTTCCATCAACAAAATCAACAAGACTTACGCAAAGTTAGAACAAGAGTTTGAGCGTGAACCCAATGCAGAAGAAATCGCCGAAGTCCTCGACATTACGGAACAGGAAGTGAAAGAATCGATGAAAAACGCAGGCCGTCACATTTCGATGGACGCACCGCTCGTGCAGGATGAAGACAACACCATGTACGACGTGCTGAAAAGCGACGAGGCCCCGACACCGGAAACCGAACTTCTGTACGAGTCGTTACGCAAAGAAATTGACCGCGCCATCTCGACATTGACGCAAAAGGAACAGGACGTCATCAGGCTTTATTTCGGCCTGAACGGCAGCCACCCCATGACACTTGAAGAGATCGGTGAAAAGTACGACCTGACCCGCGAGCGCGTGCGTCAGATTAAGGAAAAGGCCATACGCAGGTTGAAACACACCAGCCGAAGCAAAATCCTCAAGAGTTACCTCGGTTAAAGAACTTAAAAAAGCCTTTCGGAAATTCCGAAAGGCTTTTTTGTGTTTTATGGCTTCAACGTTGCCAGCGGAATAATCTTAACACCGTCTTGCCTTGTGTAGGCCATCGGGCCACCTGTCAAGACCATCAGCAAATCGGGCTCGCGGATAGGCACTTGCTGCGGCTTCTGGTTGTGTTCGCGAATGAGGCGGCAAATTTCCAACAGGTGCTGCGCGCCTTCGTCAATTTCACGGCTACCTAACTTACACTCTATCAAGGCGAACTTGCCATTATCCAAATGCAGCACCGCATCAGCTTCAAGGCCATAACGGTCGTGATAATACGACAGGCGACCACCTAAAGACTGCGAATAGACCCTTAAATCACGGAAACACATGGTCTCAAAAAGGAAACCGAAAGTCTTCAAATCCAAGTGAAGCATTTCGGGTGTCAAGCCCAATGCCGAAACCGCAATGGAAGGATCGGTAAATTCGCGTTTCACACTGCTACGGATTGAGGTTGCCGAGCGAATGGCAGGACTCCAAGCCTCCATGTCCTCAATTACAAAAAGACGCTGAAAAACCGTCAGATAATCATCAAATGTAGGCATTGACAATGACTCGTTATTAGCCACAACATCAGCCAAAAGACTGGTTTTTTTTGCCAAAGTGGAGCTATTCCGTGCGTAGGCTTTCAATATGGCACGAGCCGTCGATTCGCTACGCGACACGCCATCAATGGAAGAAATGTCATTCTTGCACAAACTGTTGAAATAGTTTTTCGCAGTTTGCAGTTGAACAGATTTCTTCTGCGGTTTCAACGAAGCCGGCCAACCGCCACGGCAAGCGGCAAAAATCAAGTCCTCAACCTTCATGGGGGAAGTCACGCCGTCAATGTTTGCGTTGGCATCCTCAAAGAGGTTTGCCAATGAAATGGCACCATTCGACTCTCGCGATTCATACAGACTCATCGTGTACATTTTGAGCGATGCAATTCGGCCTGTACCAGAATGCATGATTTGAGATTTGTCAACGCTGTTTGAACCGGTCAAAATGAACTGGCCTAAATCTTCGCGTCTATCGACAGCCACACGCACTGCATCCCACAAAACAGGAGCAACCTGCCATTCGTCAATCAAGCGAGGCGTAGCACCTTCCAAAAGCAATGACGGCTTTGTTGCTGCCGTTGCCAAAAACGCATCCCTCGTATCAGGATCCTGCAATTCCAAAACACTTGCCGCCTGCTGCCTTGCAGTCGTGGTTTTTCCACTCCATTTCGGGCCTTCAATAATCACTGCTCCAGAGGCTTCAAGAGCATCTCGGAGAACTTGGTCTGCAACACGAAAATAATAGTCCATTTTTAACACATTTGAAAAACGCTGCAAAAGTACTCATTTTATTTGAATTACAAAATATATTTTGTGTTTTTGGGGCATTTCACTTTGTGTTTTTGTGGCATTTCACTTTGTGTTTTTGTGGCATTTCACTTTGTGTTTTTGTGGCATTTCACTTTGTGTTTTTGCGGTATTTCACTTTGTGTTTTTGCGGTATTTCACTTTGTGTTTTTGCGGTATTTCACTTTGTGTTTTTGCGGTATTTCAC
>JAGHSL010000262.1 GCA_018065885.1 Candidatus Limimorpha equi | reverse complement strand
GACCACATCATTTGCCGTCACGCAACGCGGTTCCGAATAGGCCTCAGATTCATGGAAAAAGACATCGTTGCGCAAATGGAAAGTATATGTCAGGCCGTCCTCGCTGATTTCCCAGCTTTTGGCAATCATCGGGACAATATTCATGCTGTCATCGAATGCCACGAGGCTGTTATACAACTGGTTGCAAGCCCAAATGTGAGGCAGATCCTTGGCATAAATCGGATCCAAAGTCAATATGCCCGCCGATTCGTTGTATTTGAAAATGGCGAGGTTTTCATCGGAATTCATTTCTCGGCTGCAAGAAACAAAAAGCATCGCCGCAAAGAAGATTGATATTATTTTTTTCATCTGAAGATCAACAACTAACTGTTCAAAAACAAACTACTATTTATTAATGGACACGAGATTTCGAGACTGCGAGGTTTCGAGAAGCCTCGCATTCCCGTAACCTCGACGTCTCGTGTTCAATATGTAAACCAATTTTTCTCACCTATTATTTATAAGAAGCTAATCATGTAGGGTGGCAAGCACAATGTCTCACCATCTTTTTTCAAATCCTTGTTATAAACCAAATAACGTTCCCTGATGCGCGAAGCATATTTTTCGCAAAAGGCATCCAAAGAAGCATGTGTATTGTAGCCCGACGATTTCACCTCAATCGGGCACAATTTGTTGCCTCGAGACAACAGGAAATCTATCTCATAGCTATGGTTTCCTTTTTCCGTCGGGAAAGTGTAGTAATACAATTCGTTACCTGCCGCACGCAACATCTGCGCCACCAAATTTTCATACACATAACCCAAATTCGCCGACAAATCATCACCTAAAAGTTTCTGATAGATGATGTTATCGACGAAATCCTTATCCCAAAACGCCAAAGTGATGAAAAGCCCCGTATCGCCCACATACAACTTGTAATAATTGATGTCCTTCGACAGCAACATTCCCACATTGGGGTCGTTTGAATGATAAGCCACATTGACCGTCATCGACTCCTTCATTTCGCTCACGATTTCGCTCACCGACTCGGCCCTATCGTTCTCCAAAACACTTGAAACCTGATAGCGCGAAGCGTTTTTCATCAGTTGCGCCGGTGCCGCACGAAACAACATCGAGGCCTTCCCCGTCGGGTCAATCTTGTTGAAATCATCGAAATACAGATTCAAAATGCCACGTTTCACTTTGTCAACGCTGGCAAAATTATTGGTTTCCAAATAAGCATTGACCGCTTGCGGCATTCCACCGACCAACATGTAAAGCCTCAATTCGCGCTGTTTCAGTTGGTGAAGGCTCCCCAAACTTCTGCGTTTGTCATAAAACACCTTCAGTGTCGGGAAAGTGACTTCATCGCCCAAAGCCCATCTAAACTCCTCGTAATCCATAGGATACATGCGTATTCTGTCTTCCTCGCTCGGAATGGTGATGTCCTGAATGTTTTTTCGGATGCTGATAAGCGAACCTGTCTCAATATAATCATAACGCCCATCAGCCACCAGATATTTGATGGCCTGACGCGCCTGAGGGCATTTCTGAACTTCATCGAAAACAATGAGCGACTGCCGTTCCGTCAAAGTCACATGATAATGCGTCTGAAGATAAAGGAAAATGTATTCGAGGTCTTCCAAATCGTCAAACAGGTTCTTAACCTTGTCGGAGACCTTGTTGAAATCAATCAGAATATACGATTTGTACTCGTTTTTTGCGAAAGCCTCGACAATCGTCGACTTTCCAATACGACGCGCACCTTCCACCAACAAGGCTGTCCGCCCCTGGTTTTCCTGCTTCCAAAGCAGCATTTTATCGTATATTTTGCGCTTAAAAACACGCTCTTCCATAGCCTTGCGATTTTATCACCGCGCAAAATTACATTATTTTATTGAAATGCAAGTATTTTTATCAATAAAAATTGCAAAATCCCAATTTTCAAAATGCCATTTTCCTGCAAAATCCCAATTTTCAAAATGCCATTTTCCTGCAAAATCCCAAATTTCAGTCACCAAATCCAATTCTCTATTAA
>JAGHSL010000118.1 GCA_018065885.1 Candidatus Limimorpha equi | reverse complement strand
GGCAAATATCTGCAAAATCTTGCTAATAGATGCCTTTTTTGGAAAATTATTTTTTAAAGGCGAAAAATACCGCCAAAATGATGAAGATAAAGGAAATGAGATGGTTCCAGCGGAATGTCTCCGTCTTGAACACCGTGACGACAATGATGGTGAATACAGTCAGCGAGACGGCTTCCTGGATGACTTTCAGCTGAATAAGGTTGAAAGGACCACCATTGATGGCCGAGCCGATGCGGTTGGCAGGAACCATGAAGGAATACTCGAAAAGGGCGATGCCCCACGAGACCAGAATGACGAGAATCAGCGGCCAGTCCTTGAATGATGGGACGATTTGCGCCAGTTTTAGTTGACCGTACCAGGCAAAGGTCATGAAAATGTTCGAAATGATGAGTAATCCGACTGTGTAAAATGCTTTCATTGTGATTGCTTTTAAAAAAGTGCGCAAAGGTAAGAATTTGTTTTGTTGTGATTGCCTGACGGCAAGAAATCTTTCAAAAATCGAATTGAAAAATCTGTCAAAAATCATTGCTTACAAGTCCGATAGGATGATAATTTGCAAGCAAACATGGATTCTTGAATGATTTTAAACCAGGATTTTGAAAAGATTTCTTCGGCGCAGCCGAATCCTGCAATAGTTTTGTTATGATTGCCTAACGGCAAGAAATCTTTCAAAAATCGAATTGAAAAATCTGTCAAAAATCATTGCTTACAAGTCCGATAGGATGATAATTTGCAAGCAAACATGGATTTTTGAATGATTTTAAACCAGGATTTTGAAAAGATTTCTTCGGCGCAGCCGAATTCACCCAATCATTTTCCTTAAATCAAAACTGCTTCTAAGTGATTTTTCCTATTTTTGCAAAAATATGTACAGTATGAACATCAAAGAGAAAATAGAAGCATCGATTGAGGTCAAGAAAAGAATCCTGAACGATGATGCGTTTGTTGAAAATATTGCGAAAGCCGCCGAATTCTGTGTGGAAGCCTTGCGCAACGGCGGCAAGATTTGGTTTTGTGGCAATGGAGGCAGTGCCGCTGACGCTCAGCATCTTGCGGCTGAACTGACGGGGCGTTTCTATAAGGAACGTCGTCCGCTTCCGGCTGAGGCTTTGCATGTCAATTCGAGTTATATCACGGCCGTGGCCAACGATTACGGTTACGACCAGACATACGCTCGTTTGGTTCGTGGCAGTGGCCGGAAAGGTGATGTTTTGGTCGCCATCAGCACTTCGGGAAATTCCGTTAACATACTGAATGCCATCGGTGAAGCCAAATTGCTTGAAATGCCAGTCATTGGAATGACAGGCGAAACTGGTGGCCGAATGGAGCATCTTTGCAAGGTGCTGCTCAATGTGCCGAGCCATGATACGCCGCGCATTCAGGAGGCGCACATCATGATTGGCCATATCATTTGCGAACAAATTGAAAACACATTGTTCCCGTGATGAAGGATTGGAATCATATCATAAATAAGGACTGGACGCTTTTCCTTGACCGCGATGGCGTCATTAACAAGCGCATTATGGATGGCTATGTCACCCGTTGGGAGGAGTTTGAATTTCTGCCTGGCGTGTTGGATGCCATGAAGGTCTTTTCGCAACGCTTCAAATATATCGTTCTGGTTTCCAATCAGCAAGGAGTAGGGAAGGGGCTGATGACGGAGGATGATCTGGATGCCGTTCACGATGCCATGATGCAAGAGATTGAATCCCATGAGGGCCGGATTGACGTCCTTTTATGCTGTACACAGTTGGCTTCCGACCCTGATAATTACCGCAAGCCCAAACCTGACATGGCTTACACGGCTCAAGAAATTTTCCCCGACATCGATTTTTCAAAATCACTGATGATTGGCGATGGTCAGTCGGATATTGATTTCGGGCGCAATGCCGGAATGTACACGGTTTTCATCGGTGAGGGAAATCCTAACGCCGATGATAGTTTCCCAAGTTTATATGAATTTTCAAAACTGTTGAATCAATGAATGCAACGATAATTCTCATTGTTTTTGTCGTCTATACGGCTTTGCTGTTTCTGGTCTCGCATCTGACCTCGCGCAAGTCCGACAACCAGTCTTTTTTTACGGGCAACCGCAAATCGCCTTGGTTTGTCGTGGCCTACGGCATGATTGGTGCCTCGCTTTCCGGCGTGACTTTCATGTCGGTGCCAGGTGGTGTTTATTCGGGTCATTTCACTTATTTGCCCTTGGTCTTTGGTTATGTGATTGGTTATGCGGTGATTGCATTTCTGCTTTTGCCGCTTTACTATAGGCTGAACCTCACTTCCATTTATTCCTATTTGGAAATGCGTTTCGGACAAAAGTCGGAAAAGACGGGTGCGGCGTTTTTCATCTTGTCGCGACTGTTAGGTTCGGCATTGCGTATGTATTTGGTCGTCTTCGTATTGTATGAGTTTGTCTTCAAGATGTGGGGCATACCGTTTTGGGTGCCAGCAGTGGTTTTCATCGGCATCATTTTGCTTTATACTTTCCGAAGCGGCATCAAGACCGTTGTCTGGACCGATACTTTGCAGACGACATTTCTGCTTTTGGCCGCCATTTTGACTGTGGTCTACATCTTGAAAAACTTAGGCATTTCGTATGGCGAACTCATGCACAAAGCCAGCGAACAAGGCTATACGAAGGTCTTTGAAACGGATTGGACGCACAACAAATTCTATCTGAAACAGATTTTGAGCGGTGCGTTCATCACCATCACGATGACGGGCCTCGACCAGGATATGATGCAGAAAAACCTGACTTGCAAGAATTTGCATGATGCTCAAAAGAATGTCTTGACATCAAGTCTGCTGTATGTTGTGGTCAATGTACTTTTCCTCAGTCTGGGTGCCGGTTTGATTTATTACGCACAGGCAACGGGATTCCAGCTTCCTGTCAACGATGCGGGTGTGGTGGTCAACGATAAGATTTTCCCATCGGTGGCCTTCTCGTTGAGTGCTTTCACGAGTGTGGTTTTTGTCTTGGGTCTGGTCGCAGCCGGTTATTCCAGCGCCGATGGCACTTTGACCGCCTTGACGACGACATTTTGCTACGATTTCCTGCATTTCGACAAGAATGATAAACTCACTGACAAGCAAATCACGAAGTACAGAAAACTCATTCATG
>JAGHSL010000378.1 GCA_018065885.1 Candidatus Limimorpha equi | reverse complement strand
ATATTCCTTATGAAAAAATTAGTGATTCTCATTCTTAGTGTATTATTCACTTTTTCACTTTCAGCTCAAGTCGAATACATCTACGATTTCAACAGCTTGCAAACGGGCACGCAGTGCCTGAATGGTCAGGATGGCTGGTCGACGCATTACCAGACTGCTGGTTCGTCGCAGGATTTCGATGTTGATTACACTGCCGATGGCGGCATTACGCCCGATGAAAGCATTGGCGTTTGGTATCCATACGGCGGCCCGGGCGTGGGTCGTACAGCTACCCGAAAGGCAAGTCCGAATTTCAATTTCTCTTTCCAGAATGGCGGCATCATGGATTTTGAAATCGATGTGCAACGCAACTGGTGGGGCTGTTTCTTCGGTGTCGGTTTCGATGGCGATGGCGATGGCAACATCCTTCCTGGCATGACCGAAAGCGATGGCGGCGTGTATATCCGCATCAAGCAGGAAGGTGCTGAAAATCATTCCACTTTGAATCTTCCTAACGGCACTTCCGTTGCCTTCGATTATGATGAAGGCGGCTGGGCGCGTTACAAAATGTCGTTCGATTTCGGTGCTTTCGATGGCGAAGGTTCCGTCACGGTTTTCGTGATGCCAAACTGCGATGGCGAATGGATTCAGCAGGCGGCTGCCACCAATGTCAATATGCACCTTACGCCGGGTTCAGGCAATATGTCGGACTATCAGGTTTGGGATGGCGTTTATTTCCATTCACAAGGCGGAACGGGCGCTTTCGACAACATTCTTGTCCGTCAGCAACCCGATGGCAATGCACAACTCATTGATATGGCCGACATTCCGAATCAGCTGATTTTCAACAATCCGATTACATTGACGGCTACTGCATCATCAAATTTGCCTGTCAGTTTCGAAATGATGGAAGGTCCGGCCACCATCAGCGGCAATGTGCTGACTTTGACGGGCGAAACGGGCATCGTGAAACTCAAGGCTTCGCAAGCCGGCAACGACCAGTGGCTTCCCGCTCCTGATGTCGTCAAGACTTTTGAAGTCGTCGACCCGTATGCCTACGAACCTGAAGTAAAAATCCGTCGTCCTTTCGATGGCACGAAAGTCTATATGGATGCCCTTCATCCAGTGATGCTTGTGGTTTCGGTATACATTGAACACCCCGAAGTCATAAAGTTCACGGATATTACTTGCTCAATTGACGGTCAGCAAATTGCCTTGCACACCGATTATCCCGATGATTCGGACAATGGCTATTATTACAACGTCTGGACACCAAGTGCATTCGGCACTTACAACATGACGGTCAGCGTGACGCAATCGGGCGACAAGACAACGACTTTCACTAATTCCTTTGAAATCACCAATCAGATTGACAACACTTTGGATGTTGTAACAATGAATGGCGACATGATTTGCACACCTTCCATCCAAAGCGTGAGAGGCGAATATGCAATGCCTTCACATGTGGGTGCTTTCAATGACATTGTGGCACATTACGACCATAATTGCGTGAACGGTAACTGTGATGCTTACGACAGGGTTGGCGGCGTGAAAATCAGAAACTACCGTGGCGAATGGGTGGAATTGTTCCGCTATATTTCTCCATTTGGCGTTCAATGCGAAGACGAAGTGAATGTCAGCGACTACACTTCCTTGTTGCAAGGTTTGGTTGAGTTTGAATATTATTTCGAATCGTGGAGCGGTTCGGGCTACAATCCTGTCCTGACTTTCACTTTCACCAAAGGCACGCCTGAATATCTCTATGCCGATGTCGATGAAATCTGGTTCGATATGTACGGTTTTGGCGATTATGCCAACCAGCAGCCCGTGCCAGTGGTCAATTACCAATTCAGTGATAAGGCCGAGGCAGCAAAACTGAAAATGACGACTACGGGACACAACTGGAGCAGCGGTCAGAATGGCACTTACAACACAGGCAATGCGGCTGAATTTTACGAAGCCACGCACCATATTTTAATCAACGGCGAAAGCAAGTACGACCAGCATCTTTGGAGAACCTGCAACCCGAATCCGGCTGGCTGTTCGCCTCAAAACGGCACTTGGACCTACAATCGCAGCGGCTGGTGCCCAGGTTCCATAGGCATGGTCTGGGACTTCGACTTGACGGATTACATTTCCGCCGGCAGTGCCGAACTTTTCTATCAGTTCGACCCGACTTATCTCGACTACTGCCATCCGAATCATCCGGATTGCATTGATGGCCAGACTTGCACCGATTGCGCAGCACCCGACAATCCGGTTTTGCGCGTGGCGGGCAAGGTCATCACTTTCAGCAATGACGAGGAAATGGTGCTGAGCGTCAATCCGATTGAAACGGAGTCCTCATTCACGGCAAGCCTTTATCCGAATCCTGCCAAGAACTTGCTGACCATCAAGACGGATTACGACAAAGGCGCCGTCAGCGTTTTGGTGCTGAACATGCAAGGTCATGAAGTGATGTATTTCACAGTCGAAGGCCAGCGCACCATTGATGTCAGCCGTTTGCCAGCCGGCGTTTACACCGTGAAGATGCTTGGCGGCAGCGTGGTGACACAGAAAGTGGTGATTGAATGATAATTTTTGTATCTCAAAGAATATATTTATGTTGAAAAAACTCTTATTTTTATTGTTTGTCTTTTTGTCGCTGAACACATTTTGTCAGGATAAATCGAATGGATTGAAGGAATCCAAATATTTCCTTCGTCCTGAAATAGAAGTGATTAGAAATTATGCAGCCTATCTTAATTTCGGTTATCAAGTCTTGCCAAATTACGCAATAGGAGCTGGTGTAGGCTATTCTGTTGATTATAAAGGTTCCGTTTACGATATTAAATACTCCGAAATCATGCCATTCACATTGAATAACCGCTTTTATTTGACAAATAGTGAGTTAAGGCTGTTTTTCGATATTCGCATTGGTTATATTTTCGGATTAGTATCAAGATCTAATAATAACAGGAAACTGGATTTTTTTAAAGTGGCAAATATCTATGGTTCAGTGTGTCCAGGCTTGAATTACAAAAGATGGGATTTTGGAGTGAATTTGATTTACTATGAATTTACGTCAAACACAAAAGACTCGTCGCATTTCATTCCTTGTCTCAAAATTGGCTATAACATTCCATTATGATAAAAGGAGGGTAGGACACCATTGATGTAAGTAATTATTTGGCAGTGATTTTCACCGTTAAGATGCTCGGCGGCAGTGTGATGGCGCAAAAGGTAATGATTGAATAAGAAAACAATTAGTATTAATAACACGAAGGCGACCCTAAAAAGGTCGCCTTTACTTTTTTATTAGCAACATTCTGTGATTACAACTCATTTTCAATTCTTTTCAGAAAGTCATCTATTGATTCGCCCGTGGTCACGAGTCTTGACAATGAAATCATCACTATTCGATTCCGCAAAATAAGTCATCATATTTGTCCTGAATTCCCTGCTACTGACTACAATCATGGTATTTTCCTTTTTTTACCGCAAAAATGCACATTATCCTTTTTGATTTTCTTCCCTTTCTTTCCTTGCCTTCAGATAGCAAGCGCGGCAAAGCGGTTCGTAGCTTTCGGTTTCGCCTAAAACAACTAATTTGTCGCCAGCAATGGTTCGGTGTGAATATTGTGCCTGACCGCCGCAACGCACGCAAATGGCATGAACCTTGGTGACATCTTCGGCAATGGCCATCAGTTTCGGCATCGGACCGAAAGGATTGCCCATGAAATCCATGTCTAAGCCTGCCACAATCACCCTAACGCCTTGATTGGCCAATTGCTGGCACACATTCGGAAGTTCATCGTCCAAAAACTGTGCTTCATCGATGCCGATGACATCAACATCGTTGGCATAAAACAGGATTTCCTGCGCACTTTCAACCGGAATGGAATGCAAGGCCGTGGCATTGTGCGAAACCACATCTTCATCGCTATAGCGCGTATCGACACCCGGCTTGAAGATTTCAACCTTCAGTTTGGCGATTTTCGCGCGTTTCAAACGACGGATAAGTTCTTCCGTTTTGCCCGAAAACATCGAGCCGCATACTACTTCAATCCAGCCTTGCGTTTTGTTGTGAGAATCTTTTTCAAGAAACATGGCTTCCGTTTTTAGATTATTTGTACTTTTATCGTTTCTTTCAGAGCAAAAATAAATAGAAAATTAATATGAACGACAATTTTGATAATCAAAAAGAGTTTTTACTGTCTTTAAAACAGGAAATCAATCTGTTACGTCAGCAAGTCGACTATCTTCTGAGGAATGAAAAACCACTTGGACTGCTCGATTTGGACGTTTTGATGAACCGCACGCACACTGTTTACGACATGTTGTGCTCCATTAATCTGAGCGGAAATGATGAAGAACAGGATTTTGACATCAATCCTGATGCCATCAGCGGCCTGTTTGGAAGCCTGTTGCAGTCGGAACAGCAAAATGAGGAACAGGAAGTTGTTTCTACACCTGAGACAGAAGCTGAAACCGTTGAAAACGAATCTGTTGAAGAATCTGTTGTAAACGATTTTCAAGAAGAAAAGCAATTTGAGGAAGAAACAAATGCTGAGAAAAATCCTGTCGAGGATGAGCAAAAGGTTGAAGATATAAATCAGGAAAATCCATCTGCTTCAGTCGGTTTTATCATAGAAACGGCTACCGAAAAGGAAGCTGCTGAGAATTTCAATCCGATGGAAGAACCTATAAAAGAAGAACCGATTACCGAAGAATCGGAAAAGCCAAAGTCAGAAAAAGAACCTTTGGGTGATGAATTCGGCTTTTTCTTCCGCTTCGATGAGGTTGCTGACGAAATGTCGGGAAAGCCTAAGGAACAGCCCGTTCAGGAAGAAAAAATAGTGCATTTCGTTGAAGAAGTTCCGGAAGATGAAATTCCAGAACGTGATTTGGTCGATGGCGAACATTTGGTGCATGACAATCCGTTTGTGATGCCAATCGTTGAAGATGCTGGCAACGAAGAAAACTTTGTTAAAGAAGAATCTTTTGAAATGCAGCAGGAAGAAGAACCGGTTGACGAGCCTGTTGTTGAACCAGAGGAAGAATTTGCCGAAGAAATCGAGCAAGTTCCTGTCGTTGAGCCAATTGAGGAAGAACCATTGGAACCCGAACCTTTGCCATTTGTCAACGACTTTGAAAAAGATGATTCGGAATATGAATTGGACACGCCCGAAACTTTAGTCGAACATTTGCAACACGATGACAACACGCTGGCAGCAAAACTACAGCAAAAACAAATCAATGAGTTGAGAACGGCCATTGGAATCAATGATAAGTTTTTGTTTGTCAACGAGCTGTTTGGCGGCAGCATGGAAAAATACAACCGGTCCATCGAGAACTTGGACGATATGAAAACGCTGAACGGCACTTTGATTTATTTGAATGAATTGAAGGTTGAATTGCAATGGAATAGCAGCAACGAAGCCTATCAGAAACTCTTGAACCTGATTCACAGAAAGTTTAACGATTAACGGCTGCTTGCTGAGCCTGTCGAAGCAGCGTATTTGCTTGCTGAGCTTGTCGAAGCAACATAAATTAAAATCTGAATTAAGTAGATGAGCGAATTTAGTTTACATATTGAAAACGAGACATCGAGGTCGCGAGAATACGAGACGTCTCGAAATCTCGCAGTCTCGCAGCCTCGAAATCCAAATTGAAGTTTAATTTTGAACAGTTACTTAAGTTATGTCGAAACTCTATTTGGTTCCCACACCGATTGGCAACATGGAAGACATCACCTTGCGTGCAATCCGTGTGCTAAAGGAAGTCGATGTGATTCTTGCTGAAGACACACGCACTTCGGGTAATTTGCTGCGTCATTTGGAAATCAGCAAGCCGATGACAGCTTTTCACATCCGCAACGAGCATCAGGTGGTGGAACACATTGCCGACCGTCTTGAAGCTGGCGAAACCATGGCTTTAGTCACTGATGCCGGTACACCGGCCATTTCCGACCCAGGCTTTCTGCTTGTGCGCGAGTGCGTTAAGCGAAATATTGCAGTTGAATGTCTGCCGGGTGCAACGGCATTTGTACCCGCTTTGGTCAATTCGGGATTGCCAGCCGAAAAATTCATTTTTGAAGGTTTTTTGCCGCATAAAAAAGGCCGTCAGACAAAACTGAAAGCCATTGCGGAATATCCATACACCACGATTTTGTACGAATCGCCATTCCGTTTGGTGAAGACTTTGCAGCAATTGGCTGAGGTTTGCGGTGCGGAAAGGCATGTTTCTGTTGCCCGCGAACTGACAAAAATCTACGAAGAAAACGCAAGAGGCACTTTGGCCGAAGTCATTGAATATTTCGGGAAAAAAGAAGTGAAAGGCGAAATCGTGATTGTTTTGGAAGGAACTACAGATGCTTCAAAACTTGAGGAAGAAGAAGCTGAATAAATCTATCAGATTTACCTCACAAAAATAGGGGATTTTCATTCCACCACCCATCTGTCGATGTTGCGGCAGGCCGTGCTGAAGTTCACACCAACCTTTACAATCTGGCGGCCATCGTTCATGAAACGCTCGGCATAGCCTTTCTCATTAATCTGCGCCAAGGCTTCCTCCGCCGACTTGTTGAACTCGAATTCGAAGATGTAGATGTAATCTTTCGTCTTCACGGTCATGTCCATGCGGCCCTAGTTGGTGTGGCTTTCAATCTCAACGTGACAGCCGCAAAGTGCCGTAAGGATATACATCACGCTCTGGAAATGCCGCTCCTGCTGAGGCTCCAGCTCGTAAGGCAGGCACTCAAAAATGATTGCAATCTTTCCATGAAACCCTCAAC
>JAGHSL010000033.1 GCA_018065885.1 Candidatus Limimorpha equi | reverse complement strand
TCGAGCGACAATTCGCCCATAATGATGTATTGTTCAAGGTGTTCCGTCTCCACCTGCCCCGAAGCAGCCAAGATGCCGATGGCAATCGGCAAGTCGTATGCCGAGCCTTCCTTGCGGATGTCGGCAGGTGCCATATTAATCGTGATTTTCTTTCGCGGATAGCTGAATCCGAGGTTCGTTAACGCCGCTTCAATACGTTGGTGGCTCTCTTTCACCGCGCTATCGGGCAGTCCGACAAGGAAAAACTGTATTCCTTTGTCAATGTTCACTTCTATTGTGACTGAAATCGCATCAATGCCAAACAAGGCACATCCAATGGTTTTTACTAACATGATATTGTGGGATTTAAGGATTTTATTATACTAAATGACTCATGATTATTTCTTCAGGAACGCTCATTTTGCTGAATGCAAACAATTTCATTCCAAGGTCTTTCAGCGAAGCACCAAGATGATAGACTTGCCCATCAATGATAAGGAAACGGTCGTGAACCTTGGTTCTTGAAACGTGCAATTCTACCGTTCTGCCGTATTGGGAAAACGCCAAATTTTGCAAATCGGTCAAAACGCGGCTGATTTTCTCCACATAAATGCTTGCCATAACGCCTTGATTTCTTGTTTCAAGAATGTCAAATGTCTTTGCATCAATGTAATTGTCTATCAAAACGATCTCTTTTTGTGCCGTTTTTATTAGGTTTTCAGCAAACAATCTCGCGTCAAGCACCTGACCTTCAAACAGAACTCCTTCAACAGGCGGTTGATTCGTGCGAATGAAAAAATCAATCTTTTCCTGATGCGAGTTCACTTTCTCTTCCAGCAGAAACATCCGTTTGCTTTGCTCGTCAAATCGTGTGTCAATCTCCATTTGAACGGTTTGCAATTGCTCACGGAATGCATATCCTCGTAATAAGTAATCTTTTAGAACGGCATTTGCCCATTGCCGGAAATATGTACCTTGTAAACTTTTCACCCTATAGCCAACAGAGATGATGACATCGAGATTATATAATTTTTGATTACGACGGACAATTCTTCCCCCTTCATCCCGAACTTGTAAGAAATCCTTACAAGTTGAAAATTGCTGTAACTCGCATTCTTTATAGATGTTCCGAATGTGCAACGTGATGTTTTGCGTCGTAGTTCCAAACAATACAGCCATTTGGGCTTGAGTTAGCCAAACCGATTCTTCATAAACTCTCACTTCCAATCGAATCGTTTCATTCGGTTGATAAAGCACTATTTCGTTTTCCTTTTTCGCTTCCATTCCATATTTGATTTTAAAAAATTTCAAAACAAGTCCTTGTTTTAATAAAAAATACTATTTTTGCACCCAGTAATACGAAAGTCCACACTGCGGATAAGGTTAAGCATTGCTCCTTTCAGGTGTGGGCTTTTTGTTTACCTCAATATTATAATAATATTTTCCGCCTTTTTGAAACTGAACTGCCATCCTAACACATTCCTTCTTCCCATCAATCAAACATTTACATTTAAAATTCAGATATCCAATAATGTTTGGGCCATCACTTTGCTTTGCATCACCCCAATTATTGTATCGAGCATATTTGATAATGTCGGGCAGAATAAGGACAGCCGCAGCTTTCTTGAAATAAATGGCCTCTCCTAAGGCTGTTTTTCTTGCTGATGTTACCGAAACTCGAATTGGCAATTCAGTATCAGTGTTTGTGATTATTCTTCCAGCATATTCTTTCCTTATCAAATCAAGAATGATTTTTCTTAATTGCTGCAACTTAACCTGATTCCATTCTTTTAGCGTATCAACAGATGGAATTATTGTTTGCCTATATTTCCCTGACCTTTTCATCATTTACTGCCTTTTGATAATTTCCGCTGCAAAAGTGCAACATCTGTCAAGAAAAAAGCCGAAAACAAACGTTTGTAGTCGACTGTAAGCGTTTGTTGTCGTTTGCTGTCGTTTTTATTGTTGATTTACAATAAAATAAAATAAACACCTCTGACACAGTTGTCAAAGGTGATTATTTTTACGGACTAAGAAAAATCAGTTTTTCTTCGGCTTAAAGTTGGAGCTTTGGAATATGCCTTGGAGGTCGTTGTTCTTCATCAGTTGCTGCAGGGTGACTTCGTTGTTCGCCATGTAGGAACGCACGATGTGCAGACCGAAAAACTCACCCAGTCTTGCCGGCGCCTCGTTGCTGTATTCCTGCGTGAAAGGTCCGTCGGCCAAAAAGGTCATGTGCATGTCCAAGCCCGTCGAGAAAAGGCGTTGGTTGCCCACAATGTCAGCCCACACTCCGCCCTCATTCTCATCAGCCCATTTCATTTGTTCCTCGGAATAGCCAAGTAAAATGTTGTCAGGCAATTCGGGCGCCATTGCTTCGATGAAATACTTGATTTTTCCGGCAATCACCATCTCGTCGGAAAGATTGGTTTGCTTGCGCCATTCGTAGATGTATGCCATATAAAGCTGCATGGCAACATCCTTTGCCAACGTTTCCTTCACCGTGCGTTCCGAAATGTAACGCGGCATTCCAATCTGGTCATAAACCTCGTCACGGTTGAGATACCAGTCTAGGGAAATAATCAGATTATCATCGGAAACCATGACTGCCGGCGTTTCGGAATTTACACCCGTAACACAAGTAAAGACCTTTTTAGGCAACTGAATTTCAGGATAATAATAATTGAAATGCGCATAAACGTCTTCCACGGTTTTCTTGACGAAATCCAAATTTGGGAAAGCGGTCTTCACCTTTTCGTAAAGAATGTTCATGTATTCGTCCGTGGCAAAATCCTTCAAGTATTGTACCGCATTCGGGTTAGTCAAATCACCTCCAAGGAATGGGAGATAATCGCTCTGAATACGCATCAGTTCAGCCTGAAAATCAGCCGTGTCCAGATGGAACAGCACATCTTCATAACGACTAAATGTCAAATCGGTAACCGATGCAGTCTTTACATCCAGTTTTTTCTTGTAATCGGGTTTGTTGTTTTTACAACTGACGGCGCAAATCATTATGCAAATCGCTATTAATAAACTGTTTATATGTCTCATAGAATCCTAATAATGTTGTTCGAAAAGTAATGGCTTTCAGTTTTCGGTTCTCAGTCTTCAGTCGATAAATAGTTCAAAATTGTTCAAAAAGTCCAAAAGTCTAAATGTCTAAATGTCAAATTGTCCGAATGTCTAATCGTCCCCAATCCTCCTAACTCCTCCTAACTCCTAATTCCTAACTCCTAACTAACTCATTTCTCAGCATTTCGTATGCCATAACGGTTGCGCGTTCAATCACGTTTTCACGCGAATTGCCGAAATTGAAGCGTTTCGAAATCACGCCATCAGGCGTAGCCACGCCCAACCAAACGGTTCCGACAGGGTTTTCTTCCGTGCCACCGCCAGGTCCTGCCACACCCGTTGAAGCCAAGCCGTAATCAGCGCCATAAACTCTCCTGACGCCTTCGGCCATTGCTTCCACAACCTGCTGACTGACAACGCCAAACTCATCAATCACTTGTTTCGGCACGCCTAAAACATTGGTTTTCGATTCGGTAGCGTAGGTCACTGCCGTGCCTTTGAAAACATCCGAGCTGCCAGGAATCATCGTGATGCGATGCGCCATATTGCCGCCCGTACAACTCTCAGCTGTGGCAAAAGTCGCGCCTTTATTAATTAATAGGTGAAAAACGACATTTTCAATCGGCACGTCATCCATGGCAAATACATTTTCATGAATCAATGCCGAGAGCTTTTCAGTTTCCTTGTCTAAGGTCTCATGCAAGAAATCTGCATCTTCATGTCTTCCGCTCAGTCGCAGACGCACCAAACCGTATTGCGGCAGATAGGCAAGCGAAAGAAAATCAGGCAAATTCTCTTCCCAATCCTTGATTTTATCAGCGAGAAACGACTCGCCGATGCCCGTCGTCATAATCACCCGCTTTTCGTATGGAATCGATTTGAAACGTTGCTTGAATCGTGGCAGCAACTCATCGTTGAAGATGCCTTTCATCTCAAACGGCACGCCTGGCATAAATACAAAGACGACACCGTTTTTCTCTAACCACATGCAAGGAGCTGTTCCGTAACTATTCTGAATATATGTGCATGATTTCGGCAAAAACGCCTGCCCACGGTTTCGCTCCGACATGGTGAATCCACGGCGGCTGAAAATGGAAACCAATTGTCGTATGCCTCTTGATTGAAAACAAGTTCCGTCCCGAAAAACTTACAGACAGTCGGCTTAGTAATATCATCAGCAGTTGGTCCCAAGCCGCCCGTAACCAGCACTAAGTCAGCATCCATACAAGCCTCAAATGCATCCAGAATGGATTTTTCGGAATCGCCTACCGTAAGCACTGATTTAAGGTTATAGCCTGCCTCCGACAAATGCTCGCCGAGCCAAGCTGCATTCGTATTAATCACTTGACCAATCAGCAGTTCATCACCGATTGATATATTTTTTACAATCACATCTTTCATAGTTGAACAATTTTGGCAAAAGTACGTTATTTATCTCATCGGAGACAGAAATATCCGTTCATTTTGAAAAAAACACTACTTTTGCAAATCAAACACTTAATTATATGAATCAACCAATTCCTGCATCACAGCTCATTCTGAACGAAGAAGGAGCGATATATCATCTGAATTTGCATCCCGACCAAATTGCCGACGACATCATTTTGGTTGGTGATCCGGCTCG
>JAGHSL010000199.1 GCA_018065885.1 Candidatus Limimorpha equi | reverse complement strand
CGTCGAGATGCTCATCGAACTTGTCCATCCAGATCTTGAAATCGGCAGCATCCACGACTTTTGGTTTCGGCTGACTCACCATGCCCGCCTTGAGCAAGATTTCGAAAAGCCTATCGACCATGAAACGCTTGCCTGTTCCAGCCTTGCCCAAAATGACGGCATCCATCTGTATATGCACATTGGCACCGTTTTTCTTGAGTTGCGAAGCGACATTGGCCCTGTCCTTGAATTTTTCTATCTCGCCAAACAAATCGTCCTTGGCAAAAAACTCCTTAAACATCTGTTTCGCTGATGTTTGGAAGGCTTCTCCGCAATGTTTGCAGAACTTGGCTTCATTGCGGTTTTGCGTATGGCAGTGTTCACATGTTTTCATTTTTCCAGTTCTCCTACATTTATCGAATCGTTAACGATGGTCGACTCGGTCTCACCTTTTATTTTCGGTGTGTCATTGGGCAGCAAACGACTCAAAACACCTAATATCAACACGACACCAATGAAAATTCCAATCCATTTCCAACGCTCGCGCACGTCGCTTTTCCAATATTCTATTGACTTGCTATCGACAAGACCATTGAGCGAGGAATCAAAATGTTGCTCGTCGTTGAATGCGAAGTACAAAGGTTCAAGCGTAAGTTCCTCAAAGCCAGGATTCGCTACGGATTTTGCGTCACGCACAAACGGACTGAAGTCAAAAAGCGTCTTGATGCTGAAAAACACAATGGCTGCCAAGACGACCAAACCATAAATCCAGACAATATACTGACCTAAAAACTTAATCAACAGCAAGATGATTATTGAAGCCGCTACACCAATGACGAGAGGAACGAAACAGCCAAGACCGTCGAAAAGCTTATAAGAAACTATGATTGTAACAATGCCTAACACAACAAAATACCAACTATTAATCTGAATCGAGCTTGTATCAACAGTGGGTTTGGCATACAGAGTAATTATGATTTTGATGAATAAAAATACTGCAGGAATAAGTGCCAAAGCCACGGTCAACACCTTTTGGATGATGCTACGCGCCCAGTTGCGCTTGATTTTGCTCTTGGCATTGTCCGAAACGGATTGAGCCTCAGTGCGTGCTTCGATGAACCTCTCGAAATTTTCGTTTTCGGTATCGGCCACACCTAAGGCTTGCACATATTGCTCCAAAAGCTTCTCGTAAGCATATTTCGGTTTAAAGTCGGCATTGGGGTCTTCGTGATATTGCACCGCGAGCCAACCGCGCAAGCCCTTGTCGTTCTGCAAGTCATATTTCAGTTCCTTTTTTGGAGCCTTCAGGAAATCATCGAGATTCTTCAGCACTTGACCTGTACGCGAAAGACGATATTCGGGCGTTGCGCCATAGCCGACAATGGCTTTCATCATCGCCACTTGATCCTTATAGTTTCTGTCTTTCGGACCGGCTTTTTTCTCATCGTCTTTTGAAGGAGTAACGCAGTAACCGAACCATTTGCGCTGTTTCGCAAAACGATTTCCCTTGTGGTCGAAAAACCAAGGCAGGTAGTCGGCATCGGCACCATTTTGGAAACTCCAAACGATGTTGTAAGCCAATGCGGGACCATAAATCTTTTCAGCTTTCGCCCCGTCGAAATCGCTCAAAAGCGCATCGTCATCGGCGTTGTTTTTCGTGAAATAGAGATAATACACCTTGTTGAGCAATCGCCCGATGGCTTCGCCGGTCATGGCATAGTCGGGATGCTTGGTGTCGCAGCAAAGGTTAAGGTCGCAGAAAGGATTCAGCGTGTGGACGGCAGCCAAAAAGCCCATGGTTTCGTCGTCGGGATAGTCCTCTTCGACAATCTTTTCGATTTCGACTTGCAATTCAGGGCAATACTCAAGCCACTTGCTGATTTTGCCGCTGTAAAGGAATTTCTTAGCCAGATCGGCATCTTCAACCATGAAAGCGGCCAGTTCTTCGGGCGTGTGCGCAATTTGGTTTTTGCTACTGTTATATATGATATTGAGACCTTTTGCCTTGGTCTCGTCGTAAATCTCAACTTTTTTTCCTTTGACGAAATCCTGAATCTGTTTCATGCCCCAACGATGGGCTGGATCGCGTGTCAACAGTCCACGCGTGATGGTAAACAGTGGTTCGGGCATGTCGGTTGGCACCACGATGCCATCGTGGGCTTTCTGCATGGCCATCAGCGTTTCCTTGGCGCGGAAAGCCGATTCGCCATACCAAAGGCTGAGAATGGTCATGCCCAATGAGTAGAAATCGGCGGCTGGGGTCAAGTTGCAGTAGGTCTTGTTGTCGATAATAACCGTGCTGGCGGGGTCATAGACTTCGGGCGCGGCATAAATGGGAGTCCGGCTCTGCAAAGTCTGAACCTTGCCGTGGTCGATGACATCGGCAATGCCGAAATCGCAAAGCAGACAGTCCCAAGTCGATTCGTTGTTAACCAATATGTTGGCTGGTTTCACATCCTTGTGAATGAAACCCAAGCAGTGACATTGGTCGATCGCCATGGCCGTCTTCAAGGCAATTTTCATGATGGCTTCCTTGTTGCCTTTCAGGTTGAAATCGCTCACTGCCCCTTTCGGACAATGTTGCATCAGTTCAAAGCAACGCTGCTCGCCCTGGTAGTTCATGGTGCCAAAATCGTAGAGGTCGATGAGGTAGCCTTTGCCACACAACTGCTTCACCAAAGGAAGGACGGATGCGTTGAAAGTGTAGCCTTCCTTATAGATTTTCAGCACTTTGCCATCATCTCTTACAATAATGTCAGCTTGCGATCCACAGTGCAAAGTGTCACCTTGCGGGGCCGTTGCTGTGCCTTGTGGAGCCGTAGCCGTTCCTTGAGGTGCTGTTGCGGTACCTTGTGGAACTGTAGCGGTATCTTGTGGAGCCGTTGCCGTTCCTTGCGGAGGCTGCTTCTTTGCGCTTTTCAATCGTTCGGAAAGGTCTGACATAATTTAGTCCTCATATTTATATTCCTTAGTGGTTTCCACCACATCCTTGTCAACAATGATGGTTTCGTACTGCCAGGTTCCGCCGCGCCATGGTTCGCAGCATTCGCTGGGCTGATTGTGGAAGCAGCCGCAATAGTTGCACACCCAGCCTGTCCTGACTTTTTCTTCTGTGTGGATGTGTACCTTGCGGGTAGTTTCGATAGCGACCTTTCGAGCCGAATAATAGTTGTATTGCTCTTGTGGCGTGCTGCCAGCGGGAGGTAGCATTTCGTCAAAAAGCTGGTTGATGTCTTTGACAACTTGCTGATATTCCGCTTTGACTTGCTCTGCATCGAATGTTTCGGCTTGCTGGCCGAGGAGTTCCAGTAAACGCTGTTCGGCTTCGGTGACCTGAGCTTGTTGTTTTTCGAGCATGGATTCCAGTTCGGCAGCACGGTCAATGAGTGCCGCCACTTGCTGCACTTTCGGGTCTTGCTTGGCCTTTTCGATGGCGCGTTGGGCGGCCTTGGTGAGAGCCGTGTTGCAATGGCGGCAATAGGAACGCACATTCAAAGTGCCGCAATTGGGACATTTTACGCCATTGGCAGGCATACCACATTCCTCACACACGCTTTCGCCTGGTTCCATAGGTGCGCCGCAAAATGTACAGTAGTCAACAAGTTTCTTGCCGCAATATGGACAAAACTCGGCCGTCTTGTCGATTTCGGCACCGCAATGCGGACATTTCCGAAGGTCGGACTGATGTTGCTCAGCCTTGGTTTTTCGCTGGGCTTGCTGCTGTGTGCGTATTTGCGTTCTTTGGTTGTCCATGATCAGAAAAAGGTTCAAAAGTATAATAATTCTCTTACACACGATGAGATTCCCGCCTGCGCGAGAATGACGGCCTCAAAAAAAGGCCGTCTATGAGCCGAAGAGTTCAAATCAACCATCACCAAAGTTTAGCTAATAGAACTGATGGATGGAATGAAGTTTTGGCGGATGCCAGCGGTGAGGAAACTGAATATCACTTCATCGCTGAAGCCAAAGGCCTGATGCCCGATTTGGAACATGAGGTCGAGTTCCTTTTGGTCGAACTTATGGTCGGTCACCGTCAGGTTAACGATATAACTGAACAAGTCGGCTTTCATGTCGGGGTTGATGTCCAGAATTCTTTGCACGCTCTCGTTGAAAATCTTGCAGCAGTCGCCTTGGCTGACTTGTTCCAAAATCGACTTCGGGAACATGTAATAGCTCGACATGGAGAGCAGTATGTGCTCGATTTCTTCCTGCGTGACTTGTCCGTCGGCATTGGCCATGATGAGTCCCGCTGAAGCCATGAAATACACCATGTAGTCCTCAATTTCCTCGGTGTTGAGCCGTGCTATGGCATCGATAAGCACATTCATTCCGTCGTTGAGTTCCTTTTCGGTACGCGCGTTGGCAAACAGGTTGAGGGCCTCGATGCGGATTGGGCTGACTGGATGCGTATAACCATCGTTAAGGCTCAAGCCTTTACCGTTGATATAGTGTCCCAAAATGTTTCGGTTTTCCTCGATGAACGCAGGAATATTGACTTCCATCTTGTCCAGTTTCAGGCCCGATTTCAGCTTAAATTCGGAAGAGATGCAAGCGTTGAGGTCTTTCACGGCGAGATAGCCATAACGGTCGGCGAAGAGTTCGCTCATCTGCTTCCACAGGAAAAACTTGTAGCGCAAAGGCAAGGGCA
>JAGHSL010000070.1 GCA_018065885.1 Candidatus Limimorpha equi | reverse complement strand
ATTTCTCAATTCACATCCATCACCAAGCGGACGGCATAATCCTCATATTTATCTTCATGATAAATGCCACGTGAAGCATAACCATAGAAACGAACAAACCATGCCTCATCTAAATCATAAATACTTGAAGACCAATAATACCCATCGTAGCCATACCCATCAACGACCACACTGTTATCATAATACTTATTCCAAACAGTGAAAGGCAAGAAAACTGCGCCAGCCGCTTCCATAGCCTGCCACTCATCAAGCGTGTACGAGTTAACCGCTGAATATGAGCCATACAAATAATGACTATATTCTGATCCTGCCTTAAAGTGCAATTCTTCCGGGGTTACCCAATTATCAGGCAGAAGCACTATGCCATTGATTAAACCCACCATTGCAACACCAATAAGGCTATCAGCATTTGGCCGACAAAGTTCATCATCTTTACAGCCAAGCAGATACTCCCATTCGCTTCTCTTTAAGGTTCGAAGCGACAACCCGTCAGCATCAAACAGGCTGCCCCAGTCTTCCGTCCACAAATAATCCGCATTATTCACGCTGGCATTCGAACCAGTCAAATCACCCCAGCCGAACAAATCGCGTCCCTGATAGCATTGTCCATTGCCAATGCAATCATATTGATGGGCAGCAATCTGCCAATATTTTCCGTAGTTCACATATTGCAAGTTACCCGAAGTGAAACGCACTTTTTTCGTATCACTCACCGAGAACTCGCCATCCAACACCCTACCGCCTCCAGGCACTTTTTTGGTGACAAATTCCATTTCTTCACCATAATAACGGAAATATAAATTGTCCTCAAGGATAATATATGGCCGCACATAATACTTCGTATTGGGCTGCAGTCCCATGAAAGGAATGACGATGATCCCGCTTTCCTCATCCGTAATCTCATAACATTCATCCCAATTATTAATTGTGACCGGGCTAACCCTTGAAACGCCAACACCCACATACGCTGGCGGATCTGCACCAGCAGGCACTTTCGACAGGTCGAAATTGCAACTAACATTCGCTCCCGTAAAAGTGACATTATCTATCGAAATGATTTCAATGACATTATATGGCAACATTGGGGTTTTCTTGCAGCCGCATAGAGTTATGACAATCAAGACCGCAAAAAGAAATATATGTTTTTTCATCGTGACATTATTAAAATTAATACTCATTCATTTTTTGTCAAATCATCCATTTAGAACAATCATAATCGTTGGATCCACAAGTTCAGTCAAAAAGCACCACTACCACCATTTGTAGTAAAGACTTGTTGTTCACCATATCCAATTCCGATCTTGTTTTCGGCAAAAGCGCGGACATAATAGGTTGTATTTGGCTTCAAATCCGTAATCAAATCCTCTTCCTGTGGATAGAACCAAGTATGCATTGTATAATCGCTTCCTTCTACCGTGGGATTTGGTTCCGTACCCCAACAAGCACCTCTATAAATTGGGTAAAAAGTACCCTCACTCACAATAGTACTTTTAACTCTAGCCAAATAAGACGACACAACCGTTACCTCTCCAGTTATGACATCAGGAACATCACCTGCCAAAAAACTTTTCTCTTCTCCATAATACACGGTTCCATACGATGTCTTCGAATAGGCACGGACATAATACTCTTCACCTTCCGTCAAGCCTGTCAAATGGCTTGTGAAAACACCAGCACCATTACCATCTACGGTATATGGATTATCTTCCAGTTTTGGATATCTTTCAGTACCCCAGCAGACTCCCCTTTCTACCAATTCGACGCCCTCAACAGCAACGACCTCTCCGCCACAAACAGCCGAAGTTGCTGTTACTTCCTCAACGTCGTGGGTGTAAATAAATTGGTCTTGAGGGCGTTGGATCAAAATCTCTTCATCACCATAATAGAACTTACCGCCTAACACCACGAAAGGCCGGATATACCAATTAGAAAAATAACAATACTCTAATCGGACAACAAAAACATTATCGGCAGCCTCATCCCAATCAGCATAATAATTATTACTGTAATAATTATAGTCATCAATCTCTGAATCTGGTTCCCATGCACAACGCACACCTACAAGATCATTGGGTGTCATATCTTTGAAGACAGCCTCATCCACCTTGACAGCAAGCACGCCTGAGTCATAGGACACATCAAGAATCTCCGTGATTTCCACATGAGGGGCAAACTTTTCCTTCTTGCATCCATACAAAAAGCACAGCAGCAAAAGGGAGAAAACTATAATCTTATTTTTCATAGTACGATATCAAGTTTTTAGTTAGCGCTTTAGATTCACAATTAAAAACAATAGCTCATGCCGAATGTTGGGAGTGTCCGATTCCAAGTTATTGCAAAGCCCTTGTCGCCCATCACTTCGGGCAGCCCGCCATCGTTATAACCGACAAAACCCACATGCAAGACAATCGCCCAATGATCCGTTGGTTTGAAGAGCACTCCCGGATGGAAACCAAAGCGTTTTGCTTTCAGCCCTTCATAAAACACCATCTCAAATGCTACATCAACAAAGAAAGTGGTTTTATCGACCTCTTTCACATTGTAACGGGCAAAAGGAGCTAGAGTATATGCCTCATCAATCAGATTGTCTCCGTATTTATGAACGTGGACTGTGGAATAGCCAAAAGAAGCGGCAACCGACCATGGCGAGTCGGAAAAACCATAACCGATTTCAGGGGCAGCAGTGAATGAAAAATACGTGTCATTCTTCAAAAAATCCAGACTTCCGCCCAACCATAACTGCGCATTCGCCGAAAAGAAACTAATGAAAACAATAATCGTTGTTAATAAGAGCTTTCTCATACCTTATTTTGATTTAGTTGCGCCTACTCTGTCATAGATTTTCGGCTTCTTCTATTTTTGCCTTGCAAAGAAAAACATTTTTTCTTGAAAAAAAAATTTTTTGCAAAAAAAAGGTTGCCGAATGGCAACCTTCCCGTATTTTTCAACCATATCATTTAGTTTTAGCAGTCCTTTGTAGCAGCTTCCAATTTCTTCATAATCGAGAAAATGAAAATTGCCGAGACACAGCACAGCACAATCAGCACGCCACTGTCCATATTTGAACAAAAAAAGCTGTGCTCTTGATTTATAGCGAGACTAAAGGGTATTATCACAAGCGATAAATCGGTCTCTCAAAAACACGAAAAAAGCCAGTCTGTGCGACTGGCTTTTTTCATTTTATGGAATTACTTGATTATTCTGCCGTAGCAGCTTCGAGTTTCTTCATCATGGAGAACATCACGACACCAGAAATGACGCAAAGTGCCATGAGGATGGTCCAGTTGACCCAAAGCGGGACATTGTTCCAAAGCATTGAAGGAATTGAACTGAGATAGTTGCCGATTGCCGTAGCAGCAAACCACAGACCCATCATCAAACCCTTGAAGCGCGGAGGAGCGACTTTCGAGACGAAAGAAATACCCATCGGGCTGAGCAGAAGTTCAGCGAAGGTAAGCACCAAATACGTACTCATCAGATAGGTAGGCACCACTGGATCAGGCGAAACTGTTCCATTCAGCACTGAAGGAGCAGGCTGTCCGTTGGAAGCCATCAACATGATGAGATAACCGACAGCTGCAACAAACATACCAAGACCAATCTTTCTTGGAGCCGAAGGTTCTTTGCCTTTCTTTGCCAAAGCACCGAACAAAGCCATTGAAACAGGAGTCAAAGCCACCACAAAGAATGGGTTGAACTGCTGGAATTGCTGAGGCAGGATGTTGATTTCAGGAAGCATTCCCTTATACAAGGCAAAAGCACCGCACCACAAAGCCACTGTCACCACACCGCAAATGCCTCTTGCCTTCTTTGTTTCCGATTGAAATGTAGCGAATAAGGTATAAATTGATGCAGCAATCAAAGCCAAAGCCCAAATATTGAAGCCGATTCTCGACCATCCGGAAACTGAATCCTGAGTGTAATCGCGGGCGAAATAAGTCAGCGAAGAACCGTTCTGGTGGAAGGCCATCCAGAAGAAAATGACAACGGCAAACACGAAAACAAGAGCAACAATACGATCCTTTTCCTGTTTTGGAGTCAAAGTCACCACGTTTTGGTTTGCAGTGGCAGCCTGTTTAGCATTCACATCAGTATGCTTGAACCAAGGACGGAACACAAAATAGATGGTGATGGAAAGAATCAAGGAAACGCAAGCAACGGCAAAACCCAAATTGTAAGCCGTCGAAAGATGGTTGATATAGAATTGGCAAAAGCCAGTCATATCCATTGATGCGATGTTCTCGCCTGGCATCATGGCCATCAAAGCCTGAAGTCTGTCAGTGTTTTCAGGTGTAATCGTACCATTCAAAAACTGATGAGCCAAAGCCGGAATATCAGCCTTATAGACCAAACCAACTTTACCAAGGTGACTGTTAGTCAGAGCTGTAGCAGCAGTAGGAGCGAACATTGAACCCAGATTGATAGCCATGTAGAAAAGGCTGAAACCTGAATCACGTTTTGAAGAATACTTAGCCTCATCATAAAGGTTACCTGTCATAACCTGCAAATTACCTTTGAAAAGGCCCGTACCGACCGCAATCAGCAGCAAGGCGGCAATCATAAGGGTCAAGGCAAGACCTCTGCTTGCAAAAGCATCGGTAGGAATGGCAAGACAGACATAACCGACGAACATAACGCAAATGCCTGTAACGACACATTTGCCGAAACCAATTCTGTCGGCGAGCCAACCGCCTAAAACAGGCATGAAATAAACGGCAGCAAGGAAAATTGCATAGAATTGACCCGCGACCTTTGCTTCAAAGCCAAATTTTGCCTGCAAAAACAGCAGGAAAATGGCCAACATCGTGTAGTAGCCAAAACGCTCGCCAGTATTGGCAAGGGCGAGGGCATACAAACCTTTAGGTTGTCCTTTAAACATAGTTTTGAAATTTTAATTATACATTGAATTTAGATTTTCCTTCTCAACAAGCGACAAAAATAGGGAAAAAAGCATTTCATTCAACATTAGAATGCTTTTTGCTGAAATAAAAGCTGGAAAACCGCATCAAACATCAGTCAGCTCAGGGCTTCAAGCTGCCAATCGGCACCACCCACACGCCATCTTCACGAAGATAGGCGTAGTTGCCAATGGCGGTAAGCACCATTTTAAAGGTTGGCAAATACATTTTCTCCGAATCAATCTTGCTTTCGAGTTTGTTGAGCGTGGCCGCACCTTCAGCGATTAGTTTCTCTCCGCCAAGTTTAATCTCCACCAAGCCATAATGTCCATTGCGCAGATGCA
>JAGHSL010000037.1 GCA_018065885.1 Candidatus Limimorpha equi | reverse complement strand
TCGTGGTTAAAGTAGATGCTGTCGAAACCATAAAGGAAAGTGGAATTCCTGTTGACGGCCATGTAAATGAAATCGGCAAGTGCTAACCAATAGAACAGCTTTACGTTGCTTTTCGGAAAAACCACGCCCTCTTTGATGCCTTTCAGGATGTTGCAAACGGCCTTCACGCACAGCCAAATCATGATGGCGGTACTTATCACGTAAACGATGAAATAAATGGTCTTTGCTGTGGTGTGCGTAGTCCAATCCATTATTTTCAAGCCTACCATTTTGCCGAAGAAATCATGATTCGGAGCGAGGCTCATCGTTAGGAAATGTGCAAGCATCACCAATGCCCAGATGCCGCACATGGCCAGGGCGATGATGCAAACCGTTCTGATGTTTTTGAAAGTTTTCTGTTTCATAATTCGATAAATTTTTATTGTTAAACGATGCGCAAAAGTAAAACTATTTATCGAATAACAATAAAATATTATCAAAATTTGGTAAATTTATATTCTTTCTAAATAAGAAATGAAAAACTGCGATTCAGATAATGGATTTTTCCATAATTTTGTGTGCTGAAAAATAACTTCAAAATTCGAATTAGAATATGATTTTAGCCAAATTAACTGATAGCAGCCGTTACGAAAACCTGCATCCATTGTTCAAACAACTGTTTGATTATGTGAAATCAAACGATTTATTGAACAAGGATTTGGGAAGAATAGAACTGCAAGGCGATGAGTTGTTCATCAATAATTCAGAACCGACATTATTGAGCAAGGAAAAACAGGTTTTGGAAGTCCATCAGCAATATATCGATGTTCATATTCCGTTGAATGGCAATGAGATAGTGGGCTGGAAAGCCTTGAGCGATTTGCACGAACCGATGCATCCTTTCGATGCTGAAAAGGATTTCGCAGTCTATGACGAACCGGCATCAACCTATTTTGAAGTGAAGCCCGGCGAGTTTCTGATTGTTTTTCCGGAAGACGCCCACGCGCCCATCATCGGCGAAGGCAAGTTGAGGAAATTAGTCGCAAAAGTGAAAATAAGTGGAAAGTGAAAGAGTTAGGAGTGAGGAATTAGGAGTTAGGAGGATTTAGCTCCGTGAGGCTGTAAACCGATAACCAAAAACCGTAAACCGAAAACCGATAACTGAAAACCGATAACTGATAACTATATAAAAAATGAACAATCACAAAATAGGTATCGACCTGACCGTCAGTCCATTTGGAAAGGTTAAAGATGAAGATTACAAACTGGCTGTTTTGCCTTGGGGCGCAACCGAACCGCACAACCAGCATTTGCCCTATCTGACCGATTGCATCCTCTCTCAGGAAGTTGCCCTGGATGCAGCCAACCGTTTGTTTGAACAGACTGGCTTGCGTGCAATGGTTTTGCCACCCGTTGCCATGGGCGCACAAAATCCCGGTCAGCGCGATTTGAAGTTTTGCATCCATTACCGTTACGAGACGCAGAAAGCCATTTTGAGCGACTTGGTGGCTTCCTTGTATCATCAGGGTTTTCGTAAGTTGGTCATTATCAATGGCCACGGCGGCAATTCCTTCAAGCCTATGATTCGTGATTTGGCCGTCGATTATCCTGACTTTCTGATTGCCTCTACGGAGTGGTATACCATTGTTCCGCCGCAAGGTTACTTTGAGGAAAAAGACGACCACGCCGGCGAACTGGAGACCTCGGTGATGATGCACTATCATCCCGAATGGGTGAATCTTGCCGATGCAGGCGAAGGCAAGTCACATCCTTTTGCATTGCAATCGCTGAACGACAAGACGGCTTGGGTGCCGCGAAACTGGCTGAAAGTCACCAATGACACAGGTATTGGCAATCCAAAGAAAGCCTCTGCCGAAAAAGGTTGCCGCTATGCCGAAGCCGTGGTGGAAAGATTGGTAGCCCTGTTTAAGGATTTGGCTGAGAATGAGGAGATTTATTGAATCATTTTTTCTCTAACCATTTGGATAAGAATACATTATAGACACAATAGGAACGATTCCCATCAGCATCTGTTGTGTCT
>JAGHSL010000220.1 GCA_018065885.1 Candidatus Limimorpha equi | reverse complement strand
AAGAACGCTATTTTGAAAAAGGATTTCATTCCTTACCTTCGTCCGTGTTTTCCTGTGCTTTTTCTGCTTCTTTTGCAGCCTTACGCGCTGCTCTTTTTGCCTCGCGTTTTTCTTTCTTCGACATTTTCGGCTCAACGGCTTCCTGCGTTTCATCAGCGGCCTTAATCATTTCTGGTTCAGGCGTTTCCTCCTTGACATACTTTGAATCAAGGCACAAGCGGAAACCACCGAATGAATTGCCCGAATCGGGCATACGTTTGCCGCGCCAAGTCACGCGACAGGCCGTCTTCGGCAACTGCCAGGCACCGCCACGGATGCAATACATCTGTCCATCGCGGCCCAAATTGGCATTGCGTTTGGCATCGTAAAAACGATAGGGCGAATCGCACCATTCCCACACATTGCCCGACATATCGTAAATGCCTAATTCATTGGGGCTTCGTTTGCCGACTTTCTTCGTCTTGCGGGTATTTTCAGTAAACCAAGCCACTCGCTCAGCCTCCTTGCTGCCACTGAAAATATAGTTGCGCGAATTTTTGCCGCCACGCGCTGCATACTCCCACTCCGCTTCGGTCGGAAGGCGGAAATTCATGCCCGTCAGACTGTCTAAAATCTCTAGGAACTCCTGAATATCATAATATGACACGTTTTCCACAGGGCGTTTCGGACATTTTTTCTTACTCGGATTGCTACCCATCACGGCTTTCCAAAGTTTTTGCGTCACCTCGGTCTGACCGATATAAAAATCTTCCTTAATCTTCACATTATGCACCGGCAATTCATCACTTTGCGAAAGCCTGTCGTAATTGAAATCGGCAGTATCAAGATGCTGCGCACCCATCCAGAAATCACCTTTTTCGACCTTCACCATTCGGAAAGTCACACCATTGACATTGTAGGAAGTCGGAGCCGGCAAAGTATCCTGCTGGGCAAAAAGTGCGCTTGAAAACATCAAAGCCACAAAAAACAAATAAAAACGTTTCATTCTCATTAAGTTTATTTATTCGACATTAAATCATTTTTCGGAATCCACCATTTGAGGCAGCGTGCCAAAAACAGCAAGACGAGCGATATGGCAAGGCAAACCAGCATCATCCACAGGCCTTGACCATTGACAAACATCAAAGGCACCAAGGAAATCAGCACGATTTCGACGGGAGCGCAAGGCAGATAAGCGAGCGCATAATCATCAAGAGCCTTTGAAGCCATTTTTGGGTCGACGATACGCAAAAGCGCAATGCCCATGGCCATGGTGCCCGTCCACCAGCCCCATGCAAATATCGATTTTTCAAACCAATCTTTTCTTATCAGGCGGCGACCAAAATAAAAAACCGTGAACACCGTAACGATAGTTCCGACCACAAGCAGCACAAGAAGAGGAACTGCATATTTCACCACGACATCAAGTTTGATGGAAGCGATTCCGAAAGCGACAAGAAGGTCGGTGGCGAAACTGCTGATACTGCTTGCCGTCTTGCCATCGATATAGCGCGAGACCTTGGTTTTGTTGAATATCAGTTTCATCAGAAGGCCGACGATGAAAGCGCAACTGAAAACAGGAAGTTCCAATTTCGGATAACAGAGTTTCACGCCTTTGCTGACCAGATAACCGCCAAACGCCGCTACAATCACCAAGGCGAAATGGAAAGTCAGCGAATCGATGGAAATGGGAGACGTGGTGGCAATTCCCAAAGGTTCACGCTTTTCCTCAGGCATGAGTCCGTCGCGCAATTCATCGGGCAGGTCGCCGAAATCGGAAATATAGGAAGTCTGTTTGTTTTTAGCCGCAATTTTGATGAAAAGCAAGCCACCGATTATAGCCAGTATCACGCCGATGGTGGCCGTAGTCATGCCGAGGCTTCCCGCTTCGTCCCAGCCGAGGCCATTGAAAGCAGTGCCGATGGCCGCCGCCGTTCCGTGGCCGCCATAGAAACCCGTGGGCAGCATCACGCCAAAAGCATCATTCAAATTCGGCCAAATGGCTTTCATCACCAACAAGCCGAAAAGGCCCATCACCGCCCACTGAAACAACATGCCGAACTGGGAATAAACCCACAAAGGCCCTACCCTGCCCGCCACTTCCTTGACCTTAAAAGCCGGTGAAGACAATGGAAGCGCACCAAAGACCACGGCAATCAGAATGGCCGGATAAACGCTGATGGAACCTGAAAACGGCAGCCAACCAAGACCATTCGG
>JAGHSL010000347.1 GCA_018065885.1 Candidatus Limimorpha equi | reverse complement strand
ACAAATTGACGACACCAGAGATGCTGCTTCATGTTGAAGCCATACCCGAATTGTCGGGCCGCTTGTCGCTCCTCGAGCAAGCAAGAGAAGATGTGTCGAAACGCCGTGAAGAAATGGTAGAATCCGCTGTTGCAGCAAAAAACAGCCCGCAATTGCAGTCTTTGAAGCGCAATGTGGCGCAACTGATGAACAAAATCGGTGACTATCTTAAAGCCATGTCGTGTGTCGATGCCGAAGCCTATGGCCCCATGCTGAGAATGTTTCAGCTTATCCTAAGCGACCAGGCCAAGAGGCGCAAGGTTGCACTAAGAAGGAAAAAGCAGAAGATGCAGAAAAAACAAGATGCCTCGACGGTGAAGATGACCAAGAGCGTTGCGGAGAAAAAGGATGAGGGGTTGGATGCGGAGATGGGAGAAGGATGAGAATAGCGACCGCCGCTCTTGATTCGGCAGACCGCAAACCATAAAAAACAAACGCCGAAGGAAAAACCTCCGGCGTTCTGTCATTTTCGGTATAATAGTGAAAAAAGTTTTACTCTTTCACTATTCTTCCCTGAAGTGTGCCCTTTTCAGTAGCGATGCTGTAGAAGTAGATGCCAGCGTTGAGGCTGCTGCCATCGATGCTGAAGCTTGTGGTCTCGCTGCAATTCATAACCTTGCTGATGACCTGTTCGCCAAGAACATTGAACACGCTGATTGAAGCGTTGCCGTTGACGGTTTCTGCTGCATTGATGCGGACTTCATTGGTGAATGGGTTTGGATAGACGGTGGAAGTGAGAGTTGTAGCTTCGTTGACGGAAGTATGTTGACCCACATAGAACACATTGCTGAGTTCCTGCACTTGGCTGTTGCCTGCTTCATCAGTGACAACGAACTTAAGGTTTACCCATTGATTAAGAACACTTTCATCGAGTTGGGAAAGTTCAATGGTGAATACGTTGCCATAGTTTACATGGAAAAGTTCTTCATTTTCGGTGCATTCCAACGGCATCCAATCACCATTTGCTATGGCATAGAAAACTTCAACTGATGGTTTTGCCTTGTAAAGCATTTTGTCGAACCAACCACCTGCATCGTGTACATCAAAATCACCAGCAGCAAAATTGATGTTCGAATTTGCATAATCAGGTAAAAATACATTTTCAACACCTTCTGCATTCATCACTTTAAGTATGGTCATGGTTGGAGGCATGGCATCATCACGGTTTAAGTCGAATGAAATTCTTGTATTGTTGAATTTTTCTACACCATCGTCTATAAGATAATTGTCAGTGATTTCCATATCAACGGCGCAAGGTCCTTCAACAGGAAACATAAAGTTTTCATTGAAACGATATAGACTATCGTTGAAGATTTCATTACCATTTGCCATGATTGTTACAATCGCACATTCGTCGCTTTTGCGAATGCAACCATTATCACTTATGAACTGCATTTGACCAGCTAAATAGTCCATGCCATAGAGCGATGTGGAAGCATTAAAGTTCTCTGCCTGATAATAAAGGATAGGAGTGCGTTCGCCCAAATAATTTGGTTGTCCCATCGGCACTACATTTGCAGCTGGTGTTTGGATCATTGGATCAAAATATTCCATAGCCTTCAAATTATATAGATAAGGCATGTTACCAAATGGTTCTCTAATCCATTTGTGTTCGTTATTCATGTACACACCAGGCGAAACCATCTGTTCGCTATAACTAACATATTGAGTTGGGTCAGATGTATGGTTTTCATATACAGTGACATAAGGTTTTACTACACAAAAACCATAATCATAATTTACACTCGGATCCTCTATTATATTATCGGTAACTATACGGATAGGCAATGAGGGATCAAATGTCAAATCAAGGTTCCAACCTTGGAAGGCTGTCCAATAATTAGTGTTGCTATTCTGAGAAATGCAATACCTTGTGAAATCAACACTGTAAAATGATATATTGTTCCCGCTGTTATTGTTCCTAAGATTGAAATAAAACAGGTCTGATTTTAATTCTGAAGGGTCGTTACTCATTAGCAAATCACCATCTAACTTGCCAAAATGAGTTGGATAATTGATGAAATAAGCAGTCTGATTTTCAACATTAATGCGTTGTGAAGCGGCTACCGTAAAACTATCACCTAACTCATTGCATAAAACATCTGATGAGTTTCCATCAAACACAGGATATGACATACCCGCTCCGTATTCCTTAAAACCAACAAAGATTTCCAAATAATTGTCAATGCAAGGATTCTGCTGCACGGAATTGCCATTTTCATCTTTTCCCTCTATGTTGATATGAAATCTGGCCTCATCAAATGATGGATTCATCGTTACATCTTGCGAAACATTAATTTCATATCCTAACCAGCAGAGTGCTTGTTGACCATTGACCGTCTTTTGTCCTTCAATGAAAATGATATAGTCTCCTTCTTCCACGGCAGCATTGAATTCATCTTGCATAAAAACCATGATGTATTGCATGAAACCATTGGGGCCAATAATTCTCATAGCATTCCAATCACCTTCCGGTCTAATGAATAAATTGTGAGTTTCAGCATTGGCACGGACACTGTTGTTCTCAATTCCACCAATACTTGTAGTAACAATGTTTTCGCTCACTTTATTAATCATGGTGTTAACGGAGGCTTCCACAGTATAGGAGCGATTCCCATTGGTGATGGTGCAGCGGTTAGGCTGGTGGTTTTGTGCATTTGCACTGACGATGCCCACCATCAAGGCAACGGTCAGAAACATACGATAAATGTTTTTCATTTCGATAATGATTTTAGTTGTACATCTTATTATTTGAAAGATGCGGCAAAATTACTATGATATGAAAAAAGCGGCAAAAATCTCACGGCTTCAAAAGGTAATAGGTCAAAAAAAAACAGGTAACAATTAGGTAACACCTACTGATTATCAATACTTTGAAAGAAATGCTAACAAAGAGGCGTTGGGGTCGGTCAAGCCCAATTTTTTACGCAAGCGACTACGTGAATTCTTTACACTATCGGCGCTCATGTTGTTGAGATCGGCAATTTCCTTAATATTGAGTTTCGCAACGACAAAGGCGCATAGGCGCAAGTCGTTTGGAGTTAAGTCAGGAAAGTCAGCGGAAAGATGCTTGTAAAAATCGGGATGCACCTGCACAAAATAATAGTCGAAATCTTTTTTCGACCCGTCATCGACCATTTCTTTCAAGTCGTGTATGGTGGCGGAAAGACTTGCGCTTTCCCCATTGGGTGAATCTTGAATTTTACTCAGTTTATCCACCACATCACCAAGCACTTCATTGACATGCATCTGATTCAATGCCTTTGAAGTCATTTCACGGTGTTGGGCATTCAATTCCAGTTCTAACATTTTGCGACGCTTGCGATTGAACAAAACCAACAGAATTGCAAAAAGTGTGCTGAAAAATACCAAAAGTCCTGCTACAATCCATGTAGTGTGCTGTTTTTGTATCGCTTTGAATTTTTCGTAACGTAGTTGTTCCTCTGATTCCCTTAACAACAAATCACGTTCATATTGCGACAGTTTTTCCGTGTCTTGCAATTGATTAAGTTTGTCTATACATTCTTGCTGCTTTTTGGAATATTCGTAAGCGGCTTTATAATCACCTTTATGACTCAATATATCGCTTTTGATTCCATAGCAATAGGCTAAGGCATCAATATGGTTGTCCGTATCAGCCATTTGAATGGCTCTATCAATGAATTCTAGGGCCTGGTCAAAATATCCCATGTCAAGTGTAATAAGTGAAAGCTCTCTAAGCGTACCCCACATATTATAAAAATCAAGACTGAATGGTTCTATGTCTTCATTTTCTCGCATGTTTTCGTATGCTAGCAAGAGGATTTGAATCGCTTCATCATAATTCTTCTCGAAGCTTTTCATACAACCTATGCGATAATAGGTTGCAGTAGTATCTTGCCTATTTCTAGCAGCCGCAAGAAGATGTTCCTTATAGAAATAAGCAGAGTCATAATACTGATAGGTGGAATCCAATTCTTTAGCAAAACTATGTGCAACACATAGATTATATAGAGCATCAAAGTTGTTAGGTAGATTCCTAAGTGAGTTGTGAAAGCAACTGAAGGATTCTTGTATTCGTTTGGCATTTAAATACATTAAGCCAATGTTGTTGTATAGTTTTCCCAAAAGAATGCTGTCAGTTATCTTTTCAGCCGTTTCGATTCCCTCTTGTATGTTGTTGTATGCTTCAGGCAAAAGATTGAGCAGAACAAGGCAGCCGCTTTTTGCCAATTTAATTCTGGCATACAATTTACAAGTGTCTCTGTTTTCCACAGCATTCTTTAATGACTCAAGTGATTTGTCAGCCCATTGAAGTGCCTCCCTTGGATCGGTTTTGCCAAGATAGCAAGCATAATAATAATCACATAAAGCGATTTGATAATAATCACCTTCGGTGTAGTATTTTAGGTTGCGTAATTCCTTGATGTAAGGCAGAGTGGCTTCGTGTTGCCGATGATCAAAACAATATTCGATGAGGTCGATGAGGATTTGTGCTCGTTTGTCATCGTTTTGTCGGAATTCCTTCAGTCGGCTCGTCAGTGAGTCAGGCAGTATGGAAGCGTCCTCTTGTGCCCAGCATGGAGAGCCGAGTAAGATGATTATTATTATAAGGAGTAATCTTTTCATAGAATCACATCCGGTTGTTCTTCTTTTGTGAGAATTAGTTTAAGTGCCGCAAAAATAGCACTTTTTTGTCATGTAAGAAAAAAGATGCGGGAAGCCACCTGGATGGAAGGGAAAATCACATAACACGAATAAAGGCGACTCGTTGAGCCGCCTTTTCCAAAAACAAAAAATGTCATGGCGTCATAGAAACGCGCAGTTAGTTTTTACTCTTTCACGATTCTGCCTTGCAGTGTACCATTTTCAGTAGCGATGCTGTAGAAGTAGATGCCAGCGTTGAGGCTGCTGCCATCGATGACGAACTCGGTAGTCTCGTTGCAATTCATGGCCTTCGTATAGACGTTTTCACCCAGCACGTTGTAGACATTCACCACGGCTTTGCCGCTGACAGGATTGACGGCGTTGACCGTGAATGAAGTCTGGAATGGGTTTGGATAAACGTTGGAAGTGGTGGCGGTGTCCTCACCAACAGCAGTGTAACTGCCAGCAAAGAATAACGGGGAAAGCACTTGAATCTGAGAATTTCCAGCTTGGTCAGTTACCATAAAACCTACCGACACCCATTTGCCGTTGGCGATGCCTTGCAATTGTGACAAGTCTATTTCAAAAACATGGCCAATGGATTCGTCAAATAAAGCTTCGTCTTCGGTAAATGACAATGGGTAGAAATCATTTTCGTGAATTGAAAAGAACGCTTCAACGAAAGGCTTCCCCTGATATGGGAAATACCATGGGGATGGATTCAAACTGTAATCGCAAGCTCCAAAGCGAATCTTCGCACCTTCCAAATCTTCAATGATGATATTTTCATTTCCATTGGCATCGAGGACTTGCAACAAAGTCATGGTAGGTGCCCAGATGTCGTCCTTGCTAAGGTCAAAAGTCATTTGGGCTTGGTTCACCATATTAATGCCATCGTAGAAAACATTATCGTCAATAAGGTTCATTTCCACGACCCCCTCTGCATCTACGGGAAGATAAACGCTTTTGCAAATGCTGTCGTTGAATATTTCCTGGCCATTCAGTGTGACGCTGACGGCACGGTCTTGGTCGCAAAATCTGATACAACCGTTCTCTCCTATTGGGTAAATGTTGCCTGAAATGCAAGTGCTGCCGCTACCAGATGAAGCGGATTGCGATGATGCGTTATAAAAAATAACTGGTGCTCTATATCCAAAATAATGATTGTCGCTAATGTTCGACTTGCTTGTAATTTGGGTTGCTGTTCTTAATGGTGGATAACTTGTAAATGTAAACAACGGGTCTCTGTCGAAAGGTTCCCAACTCATCATGCCATTAGCATCCATAGCCATAGGCGTTGAATAGATTTGGTCGTGTAAATCACTTGTCCAGCTGTGTGACCTATAGACCATACCGAGAACTTCAAAGTTCACCTGACGGTCATCCAAAGAAGTCACCGGATCAGTTACTTTTGCATTGGTGAGAGTAGTAATAGGACTTCCGGAATTGAAAAGCAAATTACGGTTCCAAACATCGGATAACATGAAGGAACCGGCATATGTTAAAAACGAACTTATTCCGAAAAATGGAACATTGTCGGTCTTGAGATTAAAATAACTGTCGAATGAATACAAATCCTTTCCATCAATATTGATGTCAATGTTTTCGTGCACTTCGGTTATTTCAGGGCTAATAAGGTGATAAACCTTTTGGTCTTGTGTGGCATAATTGGCATCAACACGCAGACAGCTTTCCGTGTAGTCGTTTGTGTAGAAAACAGGCACTGTTTCTTCAAAAGAAGTACCCATGCCGTAATTTGAGCAAAACATATAGAGATTGTCCCATACGAAATACAATGTAAAGGCAGGCGTGTCTTCAACGGCATTGATTTCGGTCAGATTGGTGCCATTTTCATCTGTTCCATGGAAAGTGACTCCGAATTTAGCATCTTCCATGTTGGGATTCAATGTAATGTCGGCATCAACGGTCAGGTTTTCGATGTTGTAGAAAAGATTGAAACCGTTAGTTACCAAAATGTCATAAACGCCTTCTGGAATTACGTTTGAATAGAAATCGCCATCCCACATGTAGAATTCTTCCAAATAATTAGCTCCATCGTATACGATTATCTGCATCCAGTCGCCTTCCGGCTGAATTTGAAGCGTGTGCGTCTCTTTGGCTTCGGAAACGACGCGCTTTGCGTTTGCCGGCGAAACCGAAATCATGTTATCAGACAGTTTCCTTAGTTTCCGGTCCTCAGAAACTTGAATTGTCCGTTGGCAATTGGCGCCATTGTTCATTGTGATCTTGCTTTGCGCCTTTGCGCCTTGCATTCCTAAGACTGTCAGCATGACTGCCAGTAATAAATAAGATTTTTTCATTTTGATGAATTTTAAGTTAAACATACTTGTTTTCACAATAATTCAGCAAAACTACTTTATTGTCATAACATGTCAAGAAAACACCTAATGTCAAATGGTGACATCGGCAAAACACCAGGTGTACATTAGGTGACATTGCCATCTATTCCATTATTTATCAATACTTTGAAAGGAATTGAACAAACGAAGCATTTGGATCCTCTATGCCAAGTTTTTTTCTCAGACGACTGCGGGCGGTTTTCACACTATCCACGCTCACGCCGTTAAGCTTCGCCACATCTTTGACATTCAGATTGGCTTTTATGAAAGCGCAAAGGCGCAATTCGTTCGGTGTCAGATTCGGAAAATCAGCCAAAAGCTTATTGTAGAAATCAGGATGAACCTGTACAAAATAATAATCGAAATCCTTATGTGAATTGTCGTCAATCATGCCTTCCAATTGACGTATCGTCGTATTAATGTCGTTATTTTGGGGATTATTGACATGATGCGTCAAAGAGGTCACGGCCTCGTTCAGCACTTCATTAACCTGCATCTGCTCCATGGCTTTGGAAGTGATTTCACGGTTTAGGGAATCCAGTTCCGCCTGAAGGTATCTCTCCTTGCGTTTCTTGTTTGCCCAAACCATCACCGCAAACATAATGGCGAAAACAACGATAATGGAAGAAATGATGATGATGAAATTTTGCCTTTGCCTCAACAAAGCCTGTTCGGAAGCATACTGTTGCTCTCGCGCTTCCGCTTCATGCCGGTTTTGGAGAGTGGTAAGTTTCTCTATGTTATTCCTTTCATTAATTGTGTCCGACAGAGCCATGAACTCTCTCATGCTTCTGATTTCACCTTCAAAGTCATGCATGTTTTCTAAGACATTTACTCTGTGTTTCATGGCAAGCCATTTCAGTTCGATGTCTTCCGTTTCATCGGCTATTTTAATGACAGAATCGGTGTATCTTATGGCTCTGTCATAATCATCATTTCCGTCGGAGCAATAGGACAGACACAAGAAGGTGTTCCCCGCCAAAGATTTATCATAAGATTTTTCCAAAATTGCCAAAGATTTATTAAACCACCATTCGGATTCCTGAAACTCCCCTTGGTTCAAATAATTTATTCCTATTGTGTTATAGGCCTCAACCGTGTCTTTACTTGTCGATGCCTTAACTATTGACAGGTTGGCATAATAATTTGTTGAATCGAATTCCTTTAATTGCGAATATGAAGTGGCAATAAATTTAAGCAGATCATTATCGGAATTCTTCTTGTAAAGTTCTTTAAAGTATTTTATTGCATCATTAAACTTGCTCATTTTCATCAAAAGGATACCCTTGTTCGACAGGAGACTGTTCTCTATAGCCCCAAAGTCATAGTTCTCTGCTGCATTCAAGCCATTTTCGATATTCTCATAACATTCAGGGAACATGTTGAAATGAGCATAATAACCACTTCTGGCTAAGTAAATCCTTGATAACAGCAATTGTATCTGCTCGGTTTCATGAAAGGTTTCTGCTAACCTCAGCGATTCGTTCAGATTTGATAGCGAAGAAGGGTAATCATAGTTTTCAAAGTCGCATATTCCTTTGTAGTATTTGGTTAAAGCAATCCAGTAATTATCTTTCAGATTGGCAGTCAATTGTTCCAATTCGTTGATATAGGATTCTGCCTCAGTTATGTGGTGCTTTTCGTGACAGAACATAATACAGGCATCCAAAGCCTTAACACGGTTTTCATCGGCCTTGCGGAATTCCTTCAGCTTCGTCACTAAACTATCCGGCATACGGAACTCATCATCTTGCGCCCAGCCCGAAATGCCAATGAGGAGGATTATTATTATAAGGAGTAATCTTTTCATAGAATCACATCCGGTTGTTCTTCTTTTGTGAGAATTAGTTTAAGTGCCGCAAAAATAGCACTTTTTTGTTATTTCAAGATTATGGATTGATACTGTCCCAAACATTGTGTCTGAGCGCAGCCTCAAAAAGATGGATTGGCTAAATCAGTCCAATCCTCTGAAAACAACAGACTTTGGATATGTTGTTTGAAATACAAACTTATGTACATCTTTGCACATAAAAGCATTATCTTTGCACTGATAAAACATGAATGAGGAATATGAAAGCAAACGAAAAACTACAACGTGGAAAATGTTTATGTCGAAGTAAGGATCAATAGAAATTACGAATATCTTAATTTAAAACACTAATAATCAAATCTTATGACAAACACTCAAATCAAAGACGAAATCGTCAGGTTGTTGAAATCAACCAAACGCGAATACATCGAAGATGTCATTGATGGATTGGAAGAACTGGGGTTCTTTGAGGCTCCTGCTTCAACCAAGTTTCATCTCAACGAGGCCGGCGGACTGGCCGAACATTCTCTCAATGTGTGCAAGGTGGCGCTCATGCTGCGCAAGCAGATGA
>JAGHSL010000293.1 GCA_018065885.1 Candidatus Limimorpha equi | reverse complement strand
GGCCAGACAACAGCCATGCTGAAAAATGCAATAAAAATCCATCTTATTCTATAAAATGCACTTCCTTTAGAAGACTCTTTCACCATCTTTTCAATGCGGTCTTCTTTTTCATCGTTTTCCATTGCTTGACAGATTAAAATTCGGGGACAAAGATAAACAATAATCAAAAAAGCACAGTGGAATATGACAAAAAAGATGTCCCCAAACGAGAACATCTTTTTGTTAATGAAAGCGAATCAAATCTTATTCGGCTTTTTCTTCAGGAGCAGCTTCTTCTGCAGGTTTTTCTTCTTCGGTGAAATCGAGTAAGTTCTTGTCCATCAGCATCTGATACCAGGCAAACACCTTTCTCATGTCGGAAGGATAAACAGCATCCTGGTCATAATCAGGCATCACATCAAGGAACTTAGCTCTGAGTTCGTCATTCGAAGCCTTCTTGAAATCGAAATCGACTTTTTCACCCATTTTTTCATTGATCATCTTAAAGACTTCCTTCAGCGGGCGGTCTTCATCGACTGAGAAAATGGAGATTTCTTCCAAGGAACTCATGCGGTCTCGAGCGAAAGCCGGAGTGCATTTGCCGTCAATAAGAGATTCAACAATAAGTCTTCCAATGGCCTGTGACTTAATCATATAAAGTCCTGGTTTGCCAGATATTGAAACGATTTTACTTAAATCCATGTCTTTTCAGTTTTACGTTTGTTTAAAAAATCGGGTGCAAAGATAGGGAAAAAGGCGAAAGAATGGGATGATTTGCGGAGAAAATGTGGAATTTTGAAATGGGAATGGCCTCAATCACTTCATTTCCCACTCTTTCGGCGGTTGCACTCGCGACAAAGCATTTGGCAGTTTTCGGCCACCGTGCGGCCGCCATCGCACCACGGCGTGATGTGGTCGGCTTCCATTTGCTCGATTTCAAAATGTTTGCCACAGACCTTGCAAATGCCTTGCTGCCTTTCGTACACCTCGCGTTTCGTGTTGTCGTCGAAGATGCGGATGCCTAAATGATGCTCGTCGCCATCGAGGACGTATGCGTAAATGCCTGGCTTTTTCTGCACATCGCTGTCTTTCATTAGCGCAGCGACTCTCGCCTCCAAATCGTTTGCATCCAAAGTGTCGTCTTTGTGTTTGTTGTAAAGCACGCCCCATGCCACGCCTTTCATTTCCTTGCGATATTTCGGGAATTTCAGGTTGACCCAATTCACCACATTCTGGAAATACACCCACAGCTCATCGGCATTCTTATCATGTTGGTGCTGAATCATATAGCCCGCAACATCGCCATTGTTAATCCATGAAAGCGCCGTTTCGAGATAATCCTGACGGATGCAGCTGCCATTCAGCAGTTTGTTGCCGATTTTATAAGCCACGCAATTTGTCTTGCTGAATTTCCTTTTCGCCTCGGTCACGAAAGGGCCAAAATAGTTGGCGTTCAACAGTTCCTGTTCCGTGAGCCTTTCGCCCGCAATGTTGATGGTGCGGAACCATTCCAGTTTTTCGCTTGCATCGCCCGTGCAGATATAAATCATGAGCTTGTAATCAAGGATTTTCTTCTGTTTGTCGCTCGGCAGATTGCTAAAGCCATACGGATTTTTGTCGCCATCGAAAACAACAGAGAAATTGCCTTCCAAATATTCGCAAATCGACAGTGTACGCTGCTGACCGTCAATCACTTCAAATGTTCCATCTTCACGCTGCGCCCAATACATCACATTGAGCGGAAAGCCTTTCGACACGGTTTTTATGACCGCCGCTTGTTTGTCGGGCTTGTAAATGAATTCCCTTTGGTAAGGCGGACGGATGTCAAGATTCCCGCCATAGCCCACCACGCCATCTTCATCGTTGTTCTCATAACCATCAAACAACTCCCTGACCGTAATTTCGTGCAATTTGATTTCCATATCAATTGATTTTTAAGTTATTGTATTTTACGAATAAGAATACGGGCATATTTTGCTTTTCCATTAATACTTCCATCGGCATCTTTCACTAATGCATAGTTTTTCTGTTTAAGACGCTCTATATCTGTAAAATCTCTTGCATCTAAAATTTCAAACTGTTCAGGATTGTATTTATCCAAGAAAGAAATTGGCACTCCCATAATGCCGTCGTAATCAATAGGAATTTCAGCAACCTTATCTACATTGATGGCATCATAGTTATCATATTTCGGATAATTTTCTGGATCATAGAATTTGTATAAATCAATGTTTTCGTGACGTTTACTATGTTCAAGATTCGTAAACCAGCAAATATTCCCCAAATTCCGCCACAATTTCCCATTTTCATCAATAATATATCCATTGGAGCGCAATTTACTTCTATTTGTCTTATCGTAAAAATCAGGAATCTGATAGCTTTCGGGAACTTCAAACAAAGTGTGACCGCTTTTGAAACCAAGCCACAACTCATTGTCTTTTATCAACTTAAAGATTTCCTTATAGGTGATGGCATTTTGGTTTCCGACAATCAGAAACTGCTTTTTGTACGCCATGAGTTGCGCCACATACTCGCGGAAAAGCGAAAACGGAGGATTGGTGACAACAATGTCGGCCTCTTTCAGCAACTCGACACATTCCTCCGAGCGGAAATCGCCGTTACCTTTCAGCCGCGTCAACACATTCTTGTCGTTCTTAATCAGCCATTCCACATCGCCCATGTTGACCGCGCCATCACCATTGACATCGGTCACTTCAGTAATGACGATTTTGTGCGGAACGCAGGTCTTCGAAAGTTGCGATTGCTCCGAATCGGTATCGAACAGCGAAAGCTGCGTATCGCAGATGGGCGAACCATCGTAGCAGGTCGCAATCAGCTTTTTCAGTCCCAACTGATTGAAATTCATTGCGAAATACTTGAAGAAATTGCTTTCATACGGGTCATCGCAATTGCAGAACACCACCTTGTCGCGGAAATGCCGCTTGTAGTGCCGCAATTCGTTTTCGACATCCGACAACTGCGTGTAAAACTCATCCGCCTTGGCCTTTTTCGCCGCCTTCAAACTATTGTTTGCCATTTCGATTGATAGTTGTTGCATCACTATCAATCTCACTATCAGATAAAAGAAAGGTGCAGACCTTTCTATCTTGTCCACGAGGAGCCTCGCATGAACCCCGTTTCCCACCTAGATTTGCCTACACCTTAGAGGTGCAAGCATCAACTTAATGGCGGGAAACGAGTATTTGAGACATACTCGTGGCTTTTGCTTTATCCGACAATATCTAAATCATCAGTTTGCGAGGCTTTTGATTCGGACAAGAATAATAGCTAATGCGTTATTATTAAATATGTTACGTTATACTTTTATCTTCTTTTCTGTTTGTTGTTTGTGATTTATTGTGTGCAAAGATACGATTTTAATTCTTTGTTTATCATCCCATAAGTTCATAACCGCCATTTTTAGCAGCACCTTTATATGCTATCTTACCTTGTTCGGTAAGCGTTTTCAGGTTCCGCTGAATGGTGCGCAAACTGCATTGAAGTCTTTCGGCAATATAAGGTGCCCTGATATGTGGTTCGGTTTTTAGCAAATCCAAAATCCGAGTGCAAATGTCATTTACACCGCCACTTACACCGCCATTTGCTTCATTTACACCGCCAAGCAGGCGCAATAAATCCAATTGGGTTGCAATAACTCGCTCAATTATAAACTGTTGCAAGGGTTCAACATCCGTATGGGCTTTTTCAAGTACGGCAATGTATTCAGCCCGCAAAATTGCAGGAATCAAGGCAATGTTATACTCGTTGCGGATAAGGGAAAAATTCATGAGCAAACGTGCCACGCGGCCATTGCCATCAATAAACGGATGAATAAACACAAAACGTTTATGCAATTCGGTCGCCAACAGAATCGGATGCAGTTTTTGCTCGTTCTTATTGTACCAATCCACCAACTTTGCCATTTCATCAGCAATCTTATCGGTTTTGGCAACCGGGTACCGGCTACCGCTGATAAACACGGGAACCGTGCGATAAACTCCTGCTTTCGCGTCGTCAATCTGTTGGTAAAACAAACGATGCAACTGACAAATGATTTCTTCGCTCAAAGGAAGGTTGGTAGCCAATTGACGCATATAATCGTAGGCGCGGGCATGTCCAGTAGCCTCATAGATTTCGCGCAACGGCTTGCCATCAACGGTTAAGCCATCTTCCACCACGACCTTGGTTTCCGATTCCGTAAGGCTGTTTCCCTCAATGGCATTGCTGGTATAGGTTAAGCCCACACGATAATACTCACGCAGCGACTTGAGCGTTTCTGCATCCATCGGACGAAACGCAAGCAGTCTAGCTTGAAGCTCATCGGCTTGGGATAGTAACTGGTGTATGGTTGTATTCATTTGGAGAAAGCTTTCTTTATTATTTCAAAAACATATTCTGATATATCAAATTTGGAATGTTCCATCCATACCAAAAATTTCCAATCATTTCCTCTCCACTCACTTTCCGCCAAACTCGACGTTATCGAAAACAATGTGGTCAACAGAGATATGACGGATGGTAAGTAAAAGATTCTTCATAGCAAAAATCGTTTATTATGTTTTTGCAAAAATAATGCTTTTTCTCATTATTGGCGGTCAACACCCTTATTAATATGTATTTTCCGCCAACAAGTGTTTTTTTTCACTTTACAAATTCATTTCAAAAAAGCTCCGATTTTTCATCATTATTTTTCTGTTTCGCTCATTCCCAAATAATTATCCTGTTGATAATTTTGTTGATAAAAAAATCCCCTCCAAAAGTGGCGCGTTCACGAAATACACTGTACTTTTGCCGATAAGATTAACACAAACTATGAGAAATACCTACAGACACGGAACAGCGTTGGCGACAGGAAAACAAGGGGCTTGGGAACCTCTTGCCGCGAATGTCGTCGCCTCGCAAGGGGCTAAGCTCTCCTGTCGCGGTCCCCGACAAACTAAAAAATTGATGACTTATGTGGAATATAAAAAACTGCACGGCATACCTATCTGA
>JAGHSL010000346.1 GCA_018065885.1 Candidatus Limimorpha equi | reverse complement strand
GGCCGTATGCTCTCACCCGACATCGTGGTGCAGCAGACGGACTACACGCAGTCTTACAACCGCTATTCCTACTGCTTCAACAATCCGCTGAGGTTCACGGATCCGAGCGGGTATGTGGTGGATATTCCGCCAGAGTACTTCGAAATTGAAGAATATATTAGATACAATGATACAAAAAGCCTAAAAGACCTCGGTGTCACGAACTATTCTTCAAACACTGAAGAAGCAGAAGGAAAATTGGTTACGACAACAACTTGGATGTGTGATGACTGTGAGTATAAATTGATAACACATACACAGGATTTCCCGTTTTACGAACAACATTTCAAGCGAAGTTGTCTTGCAATTAGCACTGTGGCACAAGAAATTTCAAATGGTTTAGAACTTGATAACAAAATGATTTTATTAAGTGAAATTGTGAACATGACTTGTTTTAACCAACCTAATGCTTTTGAAGAAGGACTCGTGGTTGACGCTTTTTTGCAAGATTACACCAATGATTATTCATGTGCATTTTCCTCATCTAAATCTCATTTAGGTTCTATTCTCAACACTAATTTGGACTATTTGCTTTCGGAATTTGATAAAGGTAACGGAGCAGGTTTCGTGGTGCATAATGACAACTGGACAGACAATCATTTTGTGAACATGTCTTCATATTCCAAGTTGTATGAGAATGACTTGTACCAGGATTACAATATTAAAGTATGGGATTCTGATTTTTATAATCAAGGCGCTCGTGGTGGCATCAACAATCTTCAGGATTACCAGCATTTGCTAAAAATAAGCATAATGATAAAATGAGTGTTACCATGAAGAAAACTGTGTTTCTATTATCCCTCATGTATTTGACCGTGAGTGGATTCTGTCAGAATTTTACATCGGCCTTGTTCCCAAAATTCGAAGTGGATTATGCAAAGGAACGAGTGCTCGAAAAAATGTCGTGCAGTGATTCTTTGGAAAGCATTAAAGATAGGCTTGAGTTTATTCCTCTCTATCGTGTGACACCTTCTGACCATTGTCCCGATTCTGTTTTTCCATTCTTTTGGCGGCAAGCACATAATTGCTATGCAGATTCATCATTGTACACAAAGGATGCTTTTTTGAGTAAATTCTTCTTTGCACAAATGGCTAAGTTCAAATATGAAGAACGAAAATCATATGTAAAGAATTATTTCTTTATTGAAGATCTTTTGATTTACGATTCTTTGGATGAATGTTCAGGATATTTCTTTCAAAGACGCTGTAGAATCGAGCCGTTTTTGCCCTATTGTTGCAATGGCGAATATGGAAAATCGATAATACAACTGATGCACGATAAAACATTTGATTACATATTTGATTGTGAATTTATTGGTCGTAATTCAGATGGTTTTTTTCTAAACAATATTGTTTGTCTGTTCTTCGTAATCAAGGGCCAAGATGTTTTTGCAATTCTTCCCAATGATGGTTCCTATCTTCCTCTTGAAGATTCAGGGAAATCATTTATAATTTTGACTCTCAATGACTTCAAGGAACAATGTTGGGAACAATTCACTAAATGATTTTGAGGAGGGCGGCATATTGTCGCCCTTCATTTTCTCTTTCCATCGAAGACAGCGTGACAAAAAATCTGCATTACCTGTACGCCCCAGCGGGGCTTTTCGCTATCTTTGCCAAATCCGCCAACAACACTGAAGTTATGATTCAAATCGCTTTCTCAAGAATCATGCTTAGTGACAATTAAAAAACAACCTGTAACGGAAACAACTGTTTTTTCGCTTCGCTGAACGAAATCTATCGAAAATCATAATCGCCTATATGTCAGTTTAATTCATGGAAATTCATGTTTAATTC
>JAGHSL010000055.1 GCA_018065885.1 Candidatus Limimorpha equi | reverse complement strand
GTATTAATCAGTTGAAATGCAAAAAATGCGGAATGGTTGTCAATCCCGCATTTTTAGTGGTTTTTTTGGAGTGAAAAAATACTCCTAACTCCTAATTCCAAACTCCTAACTTTTATTGAATCACCATGTCGAAAGGCACTCTTGCCTGGATTCCTGTGTTGTTGGAAAGGTTTTCAATGCCTTCATAGTATTTGTAATACATGCCAAGTTTCTGGCGGAGTGAGGCGTCAAGGTCGTCGTTGCCACCGCTCAGTTGCTCGGTGAAACGTGTCATGAAATCCTTTTGCTTTGGCATTTCCACAATTTTGTAATCGTTGGCGATGCCAGCTCTTTCGGCGGCAAAGGCGATGGCGTCTTCCATGTCGCCCAACTGGTCGACGAGGCCAAGTTCGATGGCATCAACACCAGACCACACGCGGCCTTGACCGATGCTGTCGACATAGCTCTGGCGTAAGCCACGGTTACGTGCCACCATGCCGGTGGAATCGTCGTAGGTCTTCACAACCATCTGTTGCAGCTTGGCATATTGGAACTCGGTCAAAGGTTCGGTGAAGTTGCCGAAATCAGCGTTTTCGTTGGTCTTGACGACATCAAAAGTGAGACCTAACTTGTCATTCAGCAATCCTTTCAGGTTCGGGAAAGTTCCGAAAACGCCAATGGAACCGGTCAATGTGGTTGGGTCGGCGAAGATGTAATCGCCGTTGGCCGAAATCCAGTAGCCGCCAGAGGCTGCGTAGTTGCCCATGGAAACGATGACGGGTTTTTCGTTTGATGCCAGCTCTACTTCACGTCCGATGACTGCCGATGCAACGGCACTGCCGCCAGGCGAATTGACGCGCAAGACAATGGCTTTCACATTATTGTCTTCGCGTGCCTTGCGGATGGTCTTTGAAAGGTTTTCGGAATAAATGTTGCCTTCCTGACCTTTGCCGTCGAAAATCTGACCTTCGGCGTAGATGATGGCGATTTCGTTTCCGCTGTTATTATTAAAGGTGTAGGAATCAGCGTATTTCGCGTTTGGAACGGCATTTATTTTATCGGAGCCAGTCAGATTCTTGAGTTCGGCAAGCATTTCGTCTTTATATATCAGGCCGTCAACCAAATTGTATTCCATGGCTTTCTGGGCATCGGAGAAGGTCTCCATTTGATCGGCAATCTGGTTGAGCTGCTCAACGCTGATGTTGCGGCTTTGGCTGATGGAAGCGAGGATTTCGCCCCAAACCGAACCCAGCAGCTTGTCCATTTGCTCGCGGTTGGCCTCGCTCATCTTGTCAAGGAAATAAGGCTCGACGGCGCTCTTGAAACGGTTGTTGGGACCGCGCACGATTTGCATTTCCACATCGAGCTTTTCAAGCAAATGCTTGTAGAACATCACTTGCGAGGCCATGCCGTGAAGGTCGACCATGCCTTCGGGATTGAGGTAAATCTTGTCGGCAGCCGTGGCTAAATAATAGGCGCTTTGGCTGTAGTTCTCACCGTAGGTAACGACGAATTTACCCGTTTCCTTGAATTCGATCAGCTTGTTGCGGATTTCCTGCAAGGTGGCGGTTGATGTCGGTATGCTGCTCAGTTCCAAATAGATGCCTTTGATGTTGGCATCGGTCTTGGCATTCTCGATGTTGCTCAGAATTTGGTTCAAACCCGTTACATCTTTCGATTCGAGGGTGTTGAAATCGATGCCGGCAAATTCGTTTTCGGAGGTGCGGTCGGCAATTTCATAATCCAATTTCATGTAGAGGACGGAGTTCGGTTTCACGGTTGTCGCCATCTCGGTGTCTTTTGAAATACTTTTGATGAGCGATGAGAAGAAACTGACTTTTACGAAGAAGGTGATTAACAATGCAATCAGCGTGCCGATGAAAGCGGCAATTACTACTTTGTAGAATTTCATTTTGTTGTGATTTTAGAATTAACTCTGCAAAAGTAGCATTTAATTCAATTGCTTGACGAAGTTGCAATCTTGCAACCTTATATTTTGCTATTTTTGCCGAAAATCTTTTGCTAATGGAGACTTGTTACATTCTTTTTGGCTCGAATATGGGCGACAAATACGCGATTTTTGACCAGGCTTGCACCTTAATCAATGAAAAGTGTGGCAAGATTGTGGGTTTGTCGTCGGCTTACGAGTCGGAGCCTTGGGGATTTGAGGCCGAAGAATGGTTCTTGAACCGCCTAATCGTCTTGGAAACCGATTTGGATCCAGACAGGTTGATGCGCCAGTTGCTTGATATTGAAACTGAATTGGGTCGTGTCCGTTTCATTGGAAAAATCGGCTATTCATCACGCACCATCGATTTGGACATCATTTATTATGGTGATTTCGTGCTACATACGGTGAAAGTCATTGCACCGCATCCGCGTTTGCATTTGCGCCGTTTTGTGCTGGAACCTTTGTGTGAGGTATGCCCCGACTTTGTGCATCCTGTGCTTCAATTGACCAATAGGGAACTGCTTGAGCAATGCGAAGATAAACTTGCGGTGAGGAAATGTGAGATTTCTGAGAATTAAGAAATTTCAGTAACGTTGTCTTCTGACAGATAGAAAACCTGCTGAACCCACTTGCCAAAGTCTTGGAGATACACTTTTATTTTTACTGCGTTTGGATCTGCAATATACATGGAACTTGCGCCTGACGAAACATTGCAAGTGTTTTTCTTTTCTGTTTTTATCTTCTTGATTTACAAATTCTTATTATGTTATTTCTCTATTACTTCCCAATGACCGCCTCTGTCAGAACCAATGCGACGGATCAGATTCATGTTTTTTAATTTGGAAATGTTTATTGCAACATGATGGCGTGATATTCCAATTTGACTTGCAATTTGTGCTTGTGTTATGTTCGGAGAAACCCTCAATAATTCAATAATTGCAAATTGTTTTTCTGTTACCTTTTCTGTTACCTTTTCTGTTACTTTCAGGCCATTTTCTGGGTAGTTTTCTGTTACCTTGTTATTTGCTAATTCCAAATACTTTCCGCTTGCTTTGAACAGAATCATTATGTCGTTCGAATGGACAAGATATTGTGGTTCAGGCGCATTGTACGACTTGCAGGCTGAGCACATTTTTTCAATGCCGCGTCCCCAAGCCTCAATCAGTCCTGACCTAAAGAATCCGTTTGCAATATTCGGATTAAGTCTCCGCGAGCTGTGTTTGTTCATCAAGTCGGCAGCCGTCCAATATTCGATATTTTGCGTTTCCTTTAGCGTCGTCATGCAATAAAACTCCAATAATGCCGCAAAATTATCATTTATTTCTTTTTCCAAAGAAACAACTTCATATTTTTGCACCAATATTCATAAAACGAAACTGTCATGAAGAAATCATTTTTGTTATTAGTCAGTCTCTGTGCGTTGGCCATGTCATCGGCTTTCGCTCAAAATGAAAAGCAATCAGTTGAATCTGTAAAAGTTGTTGGAAACGGTTCTGTGTCAAGTACTTTCATGGGTACTGTCGACTACGATACCTATTTCACTTCTGAACGTTTGCGCCTCGATTTTGTCTTGGCGGGCGACAGAAACTCGCAATATGCTTTCTTGTCGGAACTGCACAAGGAATCGCAATGGGCCGGTTCGCCCAATGGCTTGATTGATCCCTTTGGCTACGGTCAGTATTATTTTGAGGCATTCGCCGACGGGAAACTGATTTATTCCAAAGGTTTCTGCACCTTGTTTGAAGAATGGCGCGCCACGGAGCAAGCCAAAAACGTGGCGATGGCAGTCAACCAGACGATTTGGATGCCTTTCCCGAAGCAGACTGTACATGTCGTTCTCTATCAGAGGATTAAAAAGACGGGAATGTTAGAACCCTTCTTTGAGTGCGATGTCGACCCGACCGACCGCCATATCATTCCAGGTGCTGAAAATGATTTCAAGGTGGTGCCGCTTATGGTGAATGGCGATTATGCCCATAAAGTTGATTTGGTTTTCTGTGGCGAAGGTTATACTGCCGATAAAATGGATAAACTTCACGCTGATGCTGAGCGCTTTATGAATTACCTGTTCACGATGGAACCTTACAAATCACGCAAAAACGATTTCAATGTGTGGTTGGTGGAGAGCGTTTCCGAAGAGGCGGGAACCGACATCCCGAATTGGGGACAATGGCGCAAAACTATCCTCAATTCAAGTTTCGACACCTTCTATCAAGACCGTTATCTCACCATTCAGGACCATCGCAAGATTGCGTCGGTTTTTTCGGGTGCGCCTTTCGACTGCGTTTTCATCATTGCCGATGAGACCAAATATGGCGGTGGCGGCATCTATTATTCCTACGCTATGGGCACTTCCGATGATGCATACGCCAATGAGGTTTTCATACACGAGTTTGGCCATAGTTTTACAGGTTTGGGCGACGAATATTTCTATGATGACGAGGTCTTGGAAGATTATTATCCATCCAATGTCGAGCCTTGGGAACCCAACATTTCCACTTTGGCCGATTTCTCGAAGAAATGGGAAGATATGGTTGAAAAGGACTTGCCGATTCCAACGCCGAATGACCG
>JAGHSL010000407.1 GCA_018065885.1 Candidatus Limimorpha equi | reverse complement strand
CGCGGCCACCCGAGCCAAGCACCAAAACATTCATTTCATCAAGTGCCGTAACATTCTGACCTTGAATATCTTTCCATTTCACAGCCTCTTTTCCGTTATCACCAGGATACATTATTATTTTTGCCATGTGAGAGTCAATTTAAGGATTTAAGGATTTAAAAATTTATGATTTAAAGATTTATGATTTTATTGGTTTTCAGTTCACAGTCATCAGTTTTCGGTATTCTTCCAACCGACAACTGAAAACTGAAAACCGATAACTGAAAACCAAACACATACGATACTATTTCAATGATTTCATCAAGCAATTCCAAATGTCTTCTGCCGCCTTGTCCCACGAAAACGCTTCACGGCGTTCCCTGCCCTTCTCGATCAGTTCGGCACGTTTCGTTTCGTCTAACATTTCGGCCATGGCCTCGGCAATGGAAGCCTCGCTGAACGGGTCGACAAGCAGAGCCGCATCCTTCGCCACTTCAGGCATGGAAGTCACGTTGGAAGTAATGACCGGTGTGTCGCACTTGAAAGCTTCCAAAATCGGGATGCCAAAGCCCTCAAAATAAGACACATAGACCGATGCCAAAGCCGAAGCTGTCACCTTGTGCAAATCTTCGGCGCTCAGTCGGCCAGCGAAAATCACATCGCCTTGGAAACGCATCTTTTCGTATGCCTGCTGAATAGGCTCCGACCACCAACGTTTCTCACCGACAATCAGCAACTTAACATCCGATGGCGTTTGTGACTTGAACAAATCGAAAGCCGTAAACAGACGCGCCAGATTCTTTCGCGGATGCAAAGAACCAACGAACATGAAATAAGGATTACCATCGGTGTAACAGTTACGGATTTCCGCTTTTTCAGTCTCTGAAATCGGTGCAAAGAACTCATTGACACCATTATAAGCGACATCAATTTTTTCAGGACTGACATGATAACAACTGACAATATCCTGTTTCGAGAACTTTGAAACCGTCACAATCCGCTTGGCTTTTTTCGCATAACGCGGAAAATATCTTTTGTAATGCCAAAGATGGATTTTCGGCATGTCCTTCGGGAAATGCTCGAAATTAAGGTCGTGAAACTGAATCACGGATGGTGTTTCCGTTCTCAAGCTCATGTAACCATCGGGCGAAAAGAAAAGGTCGGGCTTGAGCTGGCGCAAGAAACGGGTCAGCGACAACTCGAAATACCATATATAAAGGAAAGGATGACGCGCCTGCGGAAGAAGCACAACCGGCTTGACATTCTCCGCAAAGATGAATTTCGGGTCGGGTTCGCGGTCAAAGACAAAGTAGAACTCAACCTCAGGATGTGCCACAACCATGCGCCGCAAGGTTTCGTAAGCCACCCAACCGATGCCTTCCAATCTGTCTTTCAACAGCAAACGTGTATTTACTACAATTTTCAAATCAATCAAATTAAAACGCAAAAATAAGAAATAATCAGTTAAGTAACGATAAAATAATAAGCAACTATTCATAATTAAACTACATTATAAAGGACACGGGATTTCGAGACTGCGAGGCTTCGGGATGCCGGAATGCCTCGTAATCTCGCATTCCCGCGACCTCGATGCCTCGTTTTCAATATGTAAACTAATTTTGACCACCTACTTAAGTTGAGGTCATTCTAACAC
>JAGHSL010000278.1 GCA_018065885.1 Candidatus Limimorpha equi | reverse complement strand
GCAAGATGCGTTCCATTTTGGAAAAGAAGCAGGATGGCGGCTTGCATGGCGTGATGCATTGTTTCAACGGAACCCTTGATGAGGCAAAGACTTATCTCGACCTCGGTTTTCACCTCGGTCTGGGTGGGGTGACCACTTACAAAAGCTGTCCGGTGAAGGATTTCCTCTCCGAACTGCCTTTGGAACGGATTGTCCTTGAGACCGATGCCCCGTATCTTTCGCCCGTTCCGCATCGCGGCAAACGCAACGAACCGGCCTTTATGGTTGATACGGCGAGACGGATAGCCGAAATAAGGCAATGCCCGCTTGAGGAAATAGCTGAGGTTACTACTGAAAATGCACTTGGTTTGTTTAATTTAATGGTCTAAAAGTAACGTTAGTTATCAGTTTACAGTTTACGGTCATCAGTTGTCCAATCGTCTAAAAAGTCAAAATGTCCAATAGTCCCCAAGTCAAATCTTTAAATCGTTAAATATTAAATCTTTAAATCAAATATAGGAAGTCCAATTGTCAAAATAATCCAAACAATGATACAACGCGAAGAAATATCCATTCTGGTGCTTTACACAGGCGGCACCATAGGCATGATGCAAGACCCGAAAACGGGAGCTTGGGCGCCTTTCGATTTCAGTAATATCTACACCCATGTCCCGATGTTGCGTGATTTGGGCTATAAAATCGATTTCTATTCCTTTGATCCGCTGATTGATTCATCCAACATGGATCCGGCGTTTTGGGTCCGTTTGGTGGATAAAATTGAGGAAAACTATGAACTATATGATGGTTTTGTCGTCTTGCATGGCTCTGACACGATGGCTTATACGGCCTCTGCACTGAGTTTCATGCTCGAAAACCTGAACAAGCCAGTCGTTTTGACTGGTTCACAGCTCCCGATGGGTTTGGTGCGCACTGACGGAAGGACGAATTTCCTTGGCGCCATCGAAATTGCTGCTGCCAAGCAAGATGAGGTGTCGATTGTGCCTGAAGTTTGCATTTTCTTCCAGAATCAGCTTTTGCGAGGCAACCGTACGACGAAATTCAATGCTGAAGGTTTCGATGCATTCGCTTCCTGCAATTTCCCGAACCTTGCCGATGTGGGCATACATATTAAATATAACAAGGAGAAAATCTTCAAGCCGAATTTCAAGAAACTGAAGGTCCACAAAAACATGGATAGCAACGTGGGCATCCTGAAATTGTTCCCGGGCATCTCCGAATCGTTTGTCCGCCATTTCCTCTCAGCTCCCGACCTGAAGGCCGTGGTGTTGGAAACTTTCGGATCGGGCAATGCGACCACGGCACCTTGGTTCCTTTCCGCTTTAAAGGAGGCTGCCGACAAAGGCTTGATTATCCTGAATATAACGCAATGCGAATCGGGTTCGGTTGAGATGGGCCGTTACGAAACAAGTCTCGGCATGGGTCAAATCGGGGTCATCAGTGGCCACGACATGACCACCGAAGCCGCCATCACCAAACTGATGTACCTGATGGGAGAGGGACTGTCGATTGAGAAGACAAAGAAGCTTTTGGAAATGTCAATTCGCGGCGAAATGACGGAATGAAGAAAAAACTTTCCATAAAATAAAACTCAAAATCCTGCGTTCAATAAGTGATTATCAATGCTTTGGGAAATATTTCGAGAAAAAAACAAATAATGTTTCTGAAAGTTTTGATTTTTCAATTAAAAAAATGCGTACTTTCGCAACGATTTTGTAGGGTTTGAAGGGTTGGAAATAGGCCATGGAGAGATGTCCGAGTGGTTTAAGGAGCACGCCTGGAAAGTGTGTATACTCCAAAAGGGTATCGCGGGTTCGAATCCCGCTCTCTCCGCAAATAACTGAATAATTGTAAGTTAGAAATTAATTAATTCAAAAAAGTAATAATCAACATTTAAATTAACTATGAAAAAATTAATTGCTTTCCTCATGGTTGCTGGTTTTATGACATTCGGTATCAGCAATCTCGTCGTTGCTCAAGAAGAGCAAGCACAACCAGAAGCAACAGAACAGACCGTTGCTCCAGAAGAAGCCACTCCAGCTGAGGCTGTTGAGGCAGTAGAAGAAGAAGTTGTAGAAGCTGTTCAGCCAGCTGAAGAAGCTCCTGTAACTTTCCGTGAATCAATCAAGAAGCAGTTCATCGACGGTGGTCCTGGTTTCATGGGCATCGTGTTGGTCATCCTCTTGATTGGTATGGCAGTTTCAATTGAAAGAATCATTTATCTGACGATGGCTGACGCTAATTCGAAGAAGCTCCTCGCTGGCATCGAAGATAAGATGAAGGCTGGTGATGTTGAAGGTGCTAAGCAACTCTGCAAGGACACACG
>JAGHSL010000446.1 GCA_018065885.1 Candidatus Limimorpha equi | reverse complement strand
CACTACCGCTATTTCACACATACACGGCAACTTACAAACTATTCATCGAGCATCATCAACTATTCCTATCATCCGCGCGACAACCGCATTGCCATGCTGCTGCCCGATGGAAACGGAGAAAAAATCTACCTCTCGCCTTTCCTTTCGCAAAACAACGGAACCACCATCAGCCAAATGAGCCCTTACGCCCAAAAGAGACTGCTCGATGCCCAGCAAAGCCAAATAGTCGACACGTTGAAACGCACCACAGCACACCGTTTTTCAACCAGTTACCGCAAGGCACGACGCAAAAAACAAAACATTACTTTGCCAGGCGATTCCATTGCGTCAGCCAATTCAAACCTTCAGGAAGATGCGCCAATTGCCGCCGAAAGATACCGTTACAAGGACACCGTTCAAAGGCCGAACAACTATTATGTGGAGCTTTTCTCCGACAAGCTCATCAGCCAAATCGACTTCAGCAGCCTGAGCTACAGCTATCAGCCGTTTACGGGCGGCATCATGCCAATATACCTCAATTCGGGTTTCAACATTTTCTTAGGCGCGACCATGAGCGACCTGATGGAAGACATAAAAATTGATGCCGGAGTGAAACTGAACACAAGTTTAGTCAACAACGAATACATTCTGCGCTTCAGCGATTTCAGTAAACGAATCGACAAGTCGCTGACTTTCCACCGTTATGTAACCGATGCCAATCAAGACTATTACTTCAGGACTTTCACCGATGAGGCTTTTTACACCTTGAGCTATCCGTTCAGCGAAATTCTCAGTCTGCGCGGCACCTTGATTTACCGTAACGACTACAAGGTAAACCTGCCCATCAACGATTACAGCCTTGCCGACCCGAACACCATGGAAAACTGGGGTGGGCTGCGTGGGGAACTTGTCTACGACAACTCGCGCAAACTGGAAACCAACCTCTATGTAGGTTCGCGTGGCAAAGTCTTCGCCGAATACTATCAGAAGATTGACAAGAATGCCAAAAACATGTTTGTCGTCGGATTCGATTTCCGCAACTACACGCGCATTCACCGCAATTTCATCTGGGCCAACCGCATTGCAGGAAGTTCATCTTTCGGGCAAAACAAACTCATCTATTATATGGGTGGCGTTGACAATTGGCTGATACCCAAGTTCAACCGTGGCACGCCTATCGACTACGGACAGAATTACGCCTACCAGACCTTGGCAACCAACATGCGCGGCTTCAACCAAAATATCCGTAACGGAAACAGTTTCATCGTGTTGAACAGCGAATTGCGTTTTCCGGTTTTCACCTATTTGCTCGACCGCCCCATCAACATGGAATTTCTGAAAAATTTCCAGATTGTGGCTTTCGGCGATGTCGGCACCGCCTGGACAGGCTGGAATCCTTACGATTGGAGCAACTCGCTTTACACCTCATATTACGTTGACGGCAGTCTTGACATCAGTGTAACGGAGTCCAAAGAGCCTATTGTGGGTGGTGTAGGTTTAGGGTTGCGCACCAAGATTTTCGGTTATTTCGTGCGTGGCGACATGGCCTGGGGCATCGAAGACGGCAACATCAGCAAGAGACCGAAATTCTATCTGTCGTTTAATTTGGATTTCTAAGGCAATGGATTAGGTTCTGTTTTCCGAATAGCCTAATGGCAAGAACCACTTTGCGTTAGCTCAATTCACATCAAGCTAATTCAACAAAAAAAGTCGGCCTTGATGACCGACTTTTTGCCATATATAGAAAGTCATTTCTCAATTCACATCCATCACCAAGCGGACGGCATAATCCTCATATTTATCTTCATGATAAATGCCACGTGAAGCATAACCATAGAAACGAACAAACCATGCCTCATCTAAATCATAAATACTTG
>JAGHSL010000001.1 GCA_018065885.1 Candidatus Limimorpha equi | reverse complement strand
GAACTCACTTCCGAGAACATCAAGGAACCATTGATTCGTTCATTTGGGAAAATCTACGGCGGCACACCTGTCATGCTCGATTTTGAAACATTGTCGCAAAACGAAGAAGTGCAAGCCACCGCAAAGCACATTTCATCTTTCGATTTCCTTTTTGCCCGCTGGGAGCATTTCAAAACCACCAAGCGTGCCCAATTCGACTGGGGTGCCGTTGAAATTTCGCTCCGCATCAACGAAGCGGAAAAAACAATCGGTGACATTCAGATTGCCTCCGACTGCTTAGACACGGAAATAGTCGCTCAAACCGAGCGGCTGCTGAAAGGTTGCAGCACCTTACAAGCTCCGCAATACGATAATTCAAACATGATGCTAAATAACATCATTAATTTGATTTTCAAACAATTGTAACATTTTGCAAAACGCCTCTACACTGGGACAGGCCTACACATTCACAGCCAAAACCGATGACTATGCCTCGCACTTCAAATTGGTGTTCGGCATGAACCGTGATGCCGCTTCGGCAGGCTCATCAGGCAACTTCGCTTTCATCAGCAACGGCAATCTGACTATCGATAACATTGAAGTCAGGCCACCCTTTGAATCATTGATGCACTTGGCTGCTTGGTCAGCAGTGAGATTGTCAACAACGGCTACAATAAAGCGCTCAACCTTGATGGAATGACAAGTTAAGTGAAGAGTTAGGAACTATGAGTAATCAATTCCCTGAGCATGTCGAAGGAGCTGAGAAAACTTGAAATTAAGAGAATTTGCTCACAAATCGGAACGCAGGAATGCTCGGCAAAGTATCTCTACGTTCTTTTTAATGGATTTTTATCACAAATAAGACTCGGCACAAGTTTAATTACTATCTTTGCGCACACAATAAATTTGAAAACTATGGTAAGTTATAAGGAATTAGGGCTTGTGAACACCCGTGAAATGTTCGCAAAGGCAGTCGACGGCGGTTATGCCATCCCTGCATTCAACTTCAACAATATGGAACAGATGCAAGCCATCATCATGGCTGCTGTTGAGACCAAATCGCCTGTCATTCTGCAAGTTTCGAAAGGCGCACGCAACTACGCCAACCAGACTCTGCTGCGCTACATGGCTGAAGGTGCCGTCGAATACGCCAAGGAATTAGGCTGCGAGCATCCTGAAATCGTGCTGCACCTCGACCACGGCGATTCATTCGAACTCTGCAAATCGTGCATCGATATGGGCTTCTCATCCGTCATGATTGACGGTTCGGCATTGCCATACGATGAAAATGTGGCTCTCACGAAAAAAGTCGTCGAATATGCCCATCAATTCGATGTCACCGTTGAAGGCGAATTAGGCGTTTTGGCCGGCGTTGAAGAAGAAGTTTCCGCTGCCGAAAGCCACTACACGAAGCCTGAAGAAGTCATCGATTTTGTCACCAAGACAGGTTGCGACTCGCTGGCCATCAGCATTGGCACATCACACGGCGCATACAAATTCACGCCCGAACAATGCACCGTCGACCCAGAAACAGGTCGTCTGCTCCCTCCACCTTTGGCTTTCGATGTGCTTGAAGCCGTTGAAAAACAGCTTCCTGGCTTCCCGATTGTCCTTCACGGCTCATCATCAGTGCCGCAGGAAGAAGTCGACACCATCAACCAATACGGTGGTTGCCTGAAGGCTGCCGTCGGCATTCCTGAAGACCAATTGCGCAAGGCCGCAAAATCAGCAGTCTGCAAGATTAACATCGACTCCGACAGCCGTCTCGCTATGACCGCAGCCATCCGCAAGGCTTTGGCCGAAAAACCTGCCGAATTCGACCCGCGCAAATACCTCACCCCTGCCCGCGACAATATGAAGAAGCTCTATATTCACAAGATTGTCAACGTTTTGGGTTCCGATAACAAACTGATAAATCAATAATCGTCTTTCACAAACATCATAATATTTTTCTATCAAGAATTAGAGAATTTAGAGATTTTTCGGGCTCAGACCTACTTGAAGTTGGTGTTTCGCATTAGAATAAAAGAATAGGCTATTGCAGTATGATGTTCATCAAATTCAAAATTGCGCTTGCGCAAAGAGTTTCAGTAGCATAACGTCCATTTCTCTAATTGACTACGTCGAATCTTCGATTTCACTAATTCCTGACTAAAAGATAACAAACATGAATCTTTCACCACTTACCGCCATATCACCCATCGATGGACGTTACCGTTCAAAAACCGTTGAATTGGACGACTTTTTCTCAGAATTTGCCTTGATACGCTACCGCGTCATGGTCGAAGTCGAATATTTCATTTCGCTCTGCGAACTTCCGCTGCCTCAATTGGAAAAGTTCAACGGCGACTATGATGACTTACGCGCCATTTACGAAGAGTTCCAGCTTGAAGATGCCGAAGAAATCAAGGAAATAGAAAAGGAAACCAACCACGATGTGAAAGCCGTCGAATACTTCCTGAAACGCCGTTTCGACGAAATGGAACTTTCTGAATTCAAGGAATTTCTGCATTTCGGCCTGACTTCGCAGGACATCAACAACACGGCTGTTCCGCTTTCGATGATGGAAGCCCACAAACTCGTAATCCGTCCCGCATTGGAAGACCTTATTGAAAAGCTGGATGATATGGCGGAAACGTGGAAAGACATTCCCATGCTGGCCCGCACCCACGGTCAGCCAGCCAGTCCGACCCATTTGGGCAAGGAAATCTACGTCTTTGTCGAGCGTCTGAACGACCAGATGAAGATGCTGAATAACATTCCGTTCACGGCAAAATTCGGCGGTGCCACCGGCAACATGAACGCCCACAAAGTGGCTTATCCTGACACCGATTGGCCAGCCTTTGCCAAGAAATTCGTCGAAAAGAGTCTGAAACTCAAGCGCCAGCAGACGACGACACAAATCGAGCACTACGACAACATGGCCGCCTATTTCGATGCTATGCGCCGCATCAACACCATACTCATTGATTTATCGCGCGACATCTGGATGTATGTCTCGATGGAATATTTCAAGCAGAAAATCAAGGCCGGCGAAGTCGGTTCGTCAGCCATGCCGCACAAGGTGAACCCGATTGACTTCGAAAACGCCGAAGGCAACCTCGGCATGGCCAACGCCATCTTCAACCACCTCAGCAGCAAGCTGCCTATCAGCCGTTTGCAGCGTGACCTTACCGACTCGACCGTCACCCGCAACATAGGCGTGCCTTTGGCTCACACGCTGATTGCTATCAAATCGCTGATGAAAGGCTTGGACAAGCTGCTCCTCAACGAAGACAAAATCCGCTACGACTTGCAGCAGAACTATGCCGTTGTCGCCGAAGCCATCCAGACCGTCCTGCGCCGCGAACAAATCGAAGGTGCCTACGAACTCCTGAAAGGCCTCACACGCACCAACAAGCACATCGACAAGGAAAGCATCGACAACTTCATCAACGAATTGCCTGTCAGCGAATCCATTAAGGAAGAGCTGAGAGCAATTACACCGGAAAACTATACCGGATTTACATTCTAAGTGAACCTATATGAAAAGAATAGCAACAACCATTGTCCTGATTTTTGGATTCATGCTTTCATACGGTCAGATGGTTGAATCCAACGATAGCATTATTGCAGATTCAACGTATAGCGTTTCAACCAACTTCAAGTCTATCATTTATGCTATGGTTAGCGACACCACTAGTGACTATTACTATCCAAAACTTGAAGCCAAAGTCAAAAACAACAAATCGGAACTTACAGTTGAAGACTGCTATTATCTTTATTATGGACAACTATTCAAGAGTACCCACAAAGGTCTTCCTTTCCTTGCATCAAAAGAAAGAATGAATTTTGACAAAATTGTGGCAAAAGGCAACAAAAAGAAAATCATCGAACTTGGCGTTACCCTCTTGGAGACCAATCCTGTTGATTTAACCGTTTTGCTTCACACATGTAAGTGTATGCAAGAAAAAAACGATGAGAGATGCGAGGAATACACAATCATGTTCACCAAACTACTTGATGCCATTTTTTCCGAAGGGACAGGACAAAGCCCTAAAAACGCCATCAAAGTCATTGATATCGAAGACGAGCACGTTCTTAAAGGTGTTCTCGGTTTTTTAGGAGGCACCGATGGACTTGGAGCTGATGAAAACGGAAACATGTATTGCGTTTGGAGGAAAGGAGAACAGAAGTTGTATTTCAAAGAACTCTTTTTCGAAGACATTGAAGGATTAAAACTAAAATAAGCACTATGGCCAAGCACAAATTCACCCGCGTCCTCACATACGTCAAGCCTTACTGGGCATCTGTGATTTTGAACATCGTGTTCAATCTCATGGCGATTTTTTTCTCCCTGTTTTCATTCGCATTGGTTGTGCCATTCCTCAACCTGCTTTTCACCACCAATGCCATTGAAGCCGTTGCAAAGCCGGAATTTGCCCTCAACTCGCAATTCCTGTTGCAGTATCTCAATTACATTATGAGCAATCTGATTATCAAACACGGCCATTATTATGCCTTGGTTTTCATTTGCTTAGTTCTCTTAGTTTCATTCCTGCTCCGTAACACGGGACGTTTTTTGGCTTGCTATTTTATGGCAAATATCCGTGCGGGTGCCGTCCACGATTTGAGACGCGACATTTACAACAAGATTCTTATTTTGCCGCTCTCATTCTACGGCAAGCAACGCAAAGGCGATGTCATGGCACGCATCACAACCGATGTCCAGGAAATTGAAATTTCAATCCTGAACTATTTGGAAATGCTTACCAAAGAGCCTTTGACTATCATCGTCTATTTCGGTTTCATGGTCAGCCTAAGCCCAAAACTCACGCTTTTCGTATTAGCTGTTTTGCCACTTGCTGCCCTACTAATCGGCAAGGTTGGGAAAATGCTGAAAAAGGAATCGAAAGAAAACCAGAAACAACTCGGCGGCATGATTTCGACCATCGAAGAAACCATTTCCGGATTACGCATCATTAAGGGATTCAATGCAATACAGTATTCTTCCGAAAAATTCGAGGAACAAAACAGCACTTATTCCAAACTGCTCCGCAGCGTGCAGCGCAAACGCGACATGAGTTCCCCCATGAGCGAATTTCTTTCGGCAATCGTTGTCATCATCGTCTTGTGGTTTGGCGGACAACTGATTTTGGGCGGAAACAGCAGCATTAGTGCCGCCGATTTCGTGACCTACATAGTTGTCTTCTCACAAATCATCTCGCCAGCAAAATCGTTCTCGCAAGGTTATTATTGCGTGCAGAAAGGCATTGCTTCAGCTGAACGCGTTTTTGAAATTCTCGATGCAGAAGAAGTCATCACCGAAAAGGAAAAACCGATCAGAATCAATGAATTCAAGCAAAACATTGAGTATAGAAACGTGTTTTTCCGCTACAACAAAGACGATGTTTTGAAAGACATCAACCTTAAAATCGGCAAAGGCAAACTGATTGCTTTGGTTGGTGAAAGCGGCGGCGGCAAATCGACCATGGCCGACTTGCTGCCTCGTTTTTACGATGTTTGCGAAGGACAAATCCTGATTGACGGCCACGACATACGCAACTACAAAATCAGCGACATACGCGGCTTGATGGGCATCGTGACACAGGAAAGCATCCTGTTCAACGATACGGTTTTCAACAACATAGCCTTCGGCATGGAAAATGTATCGCGCGAAGCCGTCATCGAAGCGGCCAAGATTGCCAACGCTCATGATTTCATCTCGACTATGGAACATGGTTACGACACGCTGATTGGCGACCGAGGCATGAACCTTTCCGGTGGTCAACGCCAGCGTCTCAGCATCGCCCGCGCCGTCTTGAAAAACCCGCCAATTCTCATCCTTGACGAAGCCACTTCATCGTTAGATACTGAATCTGAACGACTTGTGCAGGATGCGCTCTCAAAAGTCATGGAACAGCGCACTTCCATTGTCATTGCCCACCGTCTTTCGACCATCCAATATGCCGATGAAATCATCGTTCTGCAAAAAGGTCAAATCGTTGAACGAGGCAAACACGACGAACTGATTGCCAAAGGCGGCATCTACAAGAAACTGACCGACTTGCAATCATTCAATTAACAATAAAAAAGCGGAGGCTAAGATTTAGCTTCCGCTTGATTTTTGTCTCAAAAATCAGGAAATCACTGATTCACTTCAAAAATGTCGTTGAAAAGTTTCTTTGTTGCAGCCTGCAATTCTGGGTTGTTGGTGGCATCAATGGCCTGAATGTACTTCACGCGAGCCTGCTGATAGAGGTTGCGGTCGGCCTCAAACATACGCCATTCGTTTTCCTTATAGTCCTTGCACATCATGCCGAACTGCACGGTAACGAACTCCCAGTCCTCGGCAGAGTATTTCGGACCATTTTTCAAGACTTCGGAAGTGAAAGCATCGGTGTTTTCAATAATGTCTTTGCCTTCAACGCTCATTTTGTACTCGGCAGGTTTTCTGCTGCAGCCTGCAATGGCGAGCAACATCAATAATAAAATCGGTAAATACTTTTTCATTGTCGCAAATAATTTGGCTGCAAAAGTACGCAATTTTTAATCACTCGGGAACAACTATATTAATAAAGGTGAAAGTTTTTATTTCATAATTCGGAAAAATAATGTAAAATTGCAACCGATTTTAAAGACATAACAACACATAAACAAATAGCAATATGAGCGAAATTAAAGATTTACAGCCGAATGGCATTTGGAA
>JAGHSL010000074.1 GCA_018065885.1 Candidatus Limimorpha equi | reverse complement strand
ATATAGTATAATTCAATATTTTAGAATAATGGAAATCAAACAATTGGAGAGAATTGCCTCACAGGTGCGCCGCGACATCATACGCATGGTGCATGGCTGTCAGTCAGGCCATCCGGGTGGTTCTTTGGGCGCAACGGATATCGTTACGGCACTTTATTTCGACCAAATGCAAATCAATCCCGAACAGTTCCGCATGGACGGAGCGGGGGAGGACATGTTTTTCTTGTCAAATGGTCACATCAGCCCGATGTTTTACAGCATTTTGGCGCATCGTGGCTATTTCCCTGTCTGTGAATTGGCTACATTCCGCCGTTTGGGGACTCGCCTTCAAGGTCATCCAACAACGGCTGAAGGTCTGCCTGGCATTCGCATTGCCAGCGGTTCATTGGGCCAAGGTCTTTCCGTTGCCATTGGTGCGGCACAGGCCAAACGTCTGAATGGCGATGATCATCTCGTTTTCGTGCTGATGGGCGACGGTGAACAGGAAGAAGGCCAGATTTGGGAAGCCGCCATGTACGCACCGGCCAAAGGCGTTGACAATCTTGTTGCCATTGTCGATTACAACAAGAAACAAATCGATGGCTCTACCGATGACGTGATGAATCTTGGTGATATGCGTGCCAAGTATGAGGCTTTCGGCTGGAAGGTCATCGAGATGAACGGCAACAACATGCAGGAAGTGGTTGACACTCTGAATCAAGTCCGTAAAGGCGCACATCAAGGCAAACCGCAACTGATTCTGGCGCATACCGAAATGGGCATGGGTGTCGATTTCATGATGGGCACACACAAATGGCACGGTTCTGCTCCAAATGATGAACAGGCCGCCAATGCGCTCTCACAATTGGAGGAAACTTTAGGAGATTATTAAATAATTGGTTTTCAGTTATCAGTTCTCAGTAGTCAGTTCGACTGAAAACCGATAACCGAAAACCGAAAACGAAGAATAATATGGATTTCACAGTACAAAATAACAAAGATACAAGATCGGGATTTGGCGAAGGTTTGCTTGAAGCGGGCCGCCTCAACCCGAAAGTGGTCGCTTTTTGCGCCGATTTGACTGGCTCATTGAAGATGGGCGATTTCGCAAAGGAATTTCCTGAGCGTTTCTTCCAGACGGGCATTGCCGAAGCCAACATGATTGACATGGCTGCCGGTATGGCTTTGAGTGGTTTCGTGCCGTTTACGGGCACTTTCGCCGCTTTCTCAACGGGTCGCGTGTACGACCAAATCCGTCAGTCGGTGGCTTATTCCAATAAGAATGTGAAGATTGCGGCTTCTCATGCTGGCGTCACGTTAGGCGAAGATGGTGCAACGCACCAGATTCTGGAAGACATCGGCCTGATGAAAATGTTGCCCAACATGACGGTCATCGTTCCGTGCGATTTCAATCAGACGAAGGCTGCCACGATTGCTGCGGCTGAATACGAAGGCCCTGTATATCTGCGTTTTGGCCGTCCGAAAGTGCCGAATTTCACGCCTGTTGACGAAAAATTTGAAATCGGCAAGGCCCAAATGTTGCAGGAAGGCACCGATGTCACCATTTTTGCTTGTGGACATTTGGTTTGGAAAGCGGTTCAGGCACTGCCGATTCTGAAGGAAATGGGTATCAATGCCGAATTGATTAATATCCACACCATCAAGCCTTTGGATGTTGATGCCGTGCTGAAATCTGTGGCAAAGACGAAGTGTGTCGTGACGGCTGAGGAACATCAGCGCAATGGCGGTTTGGGCGACAGCATTGCTCAGGTTTTGGCCATGAACAATCCGTGCCCGATGGAAATGGTGGCCGTCAACGATGTTTTCGGTCAAAGCGGCACGCCTGATGAACTTTTGAAGGCTTATCATTTGGATACGCCAGACATTGTTGAGGCTGTGAAAAAAGTCGTTGCAAGGAAATAACAAACTTAATCATGGTATGCTCATTGGTAGAAAAAAGAAAGATTTGATTTATTACATTTGAAAAAATAGCTTAGAATCGAACACTGATAACACGGATTTATCGGATTGATGTTTTGCGAGCAAAACATTTCCGTGAGAATCCGTTCAATCAGTGTTCGAATAGGTTTTTGTCGATGTTCAATCAAATGAGTCCGTCAAGGGTCGTATCATAATCTTAAATTTGAATTTATATGCGTAAATTGTCAATCTTATTATTCTCTATCCTTTTGGCATTGAGTGTTTTATCATCGTGCAAGGAGAAGAAAACTGAGGTGCAGGCCCCTGAACCTCCAAAGGCTGTCAACGTCATTTACATGATTGGTGACGGCATGTCGCTGCCCCAAATCTATGCCACTATGTTGGCATCGGACAACGATTTGGCTTTCACTGAATTTCCGTATTCGGGCATTGTGATAACCAAGTCCGCCAGCAATGAAATTACCGATTCGGCTGCGGCAGGAACGGCTTTGGCTTGCGGTGGCAAAACGCGAAACGGCATGGTAGGCATGACGCCCGATTCCATTCCGATGCCCTCTGTACTTGATGTTTTGGCCGAGAACGGAAAGACCACTGGCATTGTCGTCACTTGCTATGCAACGCATGCTACGCCAGCTGCTTTCTATGCCAAGGTGCCAGGAAGAAGTCAGTATGAAACGATTGCCGAGCAGATGATGAATTGCGACAACCTCAACGTGATGATTGGCGGTGGTTCCAAGTATTTCAACCAGCGCAATGATGGTCGTGATTTGTTTGAAGAAATGACACAAAAAGGCTGGAAAGTGTATGATACGCTGGCCAA
>JAGHSL010000202.1 GCA_018065885.1 Candidatus Limimorpha equi | reverse complement strand
AATACAATGAAAATTTCTTATAACTGGCTGAAACAGTACATCAATTGCGAATATTCGGCAGAAAAGGTCAGCGAAGTGCTGACATCAACAGGCTTGGAAGTTGAAGACCTCACCCCGTTCGAATCCGTCAAGGGTTCGCTGAAAGGCGTCGTAGTGGGCAAGGTGCTCACTTGCGTTGAGCATCCCAATTCCGACCATTTACACATCACCACAGTCGATTGTGGTGGCGACGAACCGCTGCACATCGTGTGCGGTGCGCCTAATGTGGCTGCCGGACAGAAAGTTTTAGTGGCAACCATCGGCTGCGAACTTTGGAAAGGTGACGAGAGTTTTGTCATCAAGAAAGGCAAAATCCGTGGCGAAGTCTCCGAAGGCATGATTTGCGCCGAAGATGAATTGCAGCTTGGCAGCTCGCACGATGGCATCATGGTACTGCCTGATGATTACGAAGTTGGCAAGCCTGCCGCTTTCTATTTCCCTGTCGAACAGGATTATACCATCGAGATTGGCCTCACCGCCAACCGTTCCGATGCCACCTCACACATTGGTTCGGCCCGCGACCTTGTGGCTGCCCTCAACCAACGCGAAAAGACTACGCAATATCACCTTGTCATCCCTTCAGTCGATGATTTCAAGGTTGAAAACAACAATAACAATATTGAAGTCGAGGTTGAAAACACGGCTGCTTGCCCGCGTTATTCAGGCCTGACCATCAGCGGCGTGAAGGTTGCCGAATCGCCGGCTTGGCTGAAAAACCGTCTCGCTGCCGTTGGCATCCGCAGCATCAACAACATTGTCGATATCACCAACTACGTTTTGATGGAAGTCGGACAGCCGATGCACGCTTTCGATGCCGACAAAGTCGCTGGCAAGAAAATCGTTGTGAAATGTATGCCGAAAGACACGCCTTTCGTCACTTTGGACGGCGTGGAACGCAAACTCACCGATACGAACCTGATGATTTGCAATGCCGAGGAACCGATGTGCATCGCTGGTGTGTTCGGCGGCGAAAAATCAGGCGTCACGATGGAGACCACCAATGTCTTCTTGGAAAGCGCTTACTTCAACCCGACATCCATCCGTAAGACGGCTAAATATCATGGCCTTCAGACCGATGCATCCTTCCGTTATGAACGCGGCGCCGACCCGAACATCACCATTTTCGCCCTGAAACGCGCTGCCATGCTGATTAAGAAATTGGCTGGCGGAACCATTTCATCTGAAATCAAGGATGTGAAAAACGGTGATTTCAAGCCTGCACAAGTCGATTTGAAATTTGCTTATCTGAACAAGGTTGCCGGTCAGGAAATTGACAAGACGCAAGCCGTCAACATCTTGAAGAGCCTTGAATGTGAGGTTGTTGAGCAAAATGATGAGCACGTTGTCATCAATGTCCCGACCTGCAAGGTCGATGTGACCCGTCCTGCCGATGTAGTCGAGGAAATCCTGCGCATCTACGGTTACGACAACATCGCCATTCCGACCCGCATCAATGCCTTCATCAGCCGCACCAACAAGCCTGATGCCAACAAGTTGCAGCAAAAGATTTCTGATATGCTGGTGGCCAATGGTTTCTATGAAATCATGAACAACTCGCTGACCAAAGCCGCTTACAGCACCGCTTTCGAGGCTTTCGACGAAGACAAGAACGTGAAGATTCTGAACCCATTGAGCAGCGACCTCAACGTGTTGCGCCAAACCCTGATGTGGGG